>JAJZXP010000259.1 GCA_021806345.1 Thermoplasmata archaeon
ATAACCTGGTAAAAGAATCCTCGATAGATCTTTAATATTTAGGCTTATTATATCTGCCGATTCTCTTATCTTATTGAACGATAGATCTCTTTTTGCAGTTAACTTAAAAACCCCATTCTTTAAAGGTTGGATATAAAAATCACTGCCCGAAATTTCTTCATGTAAATTTACCTGTGCCACTTTTATATAATATGAATCACCCTTTTTTAAGCCCTGATCCTTAGGAATAGCGAGAAAAGCCTTACAAGAAGGGCATTTCAATATCTGGGCAGGATTCCCCTCGTCGTACTGTGAGTCTGAGGAGTATAGTGCAATTTCACTCACGTATTTCTTGGCACTCGGCATATTATTTGGAGTCAGGTTATTCCCAACCCATAGCCCTCCAGAAATTTGAAAATGAGATCCATCGAAAAATTCATTTTTGCCATAACCCACATTTCTTATAAGCTCGGCTGCAGTGATTACCTCCATTGTTCTTTTAAACTGCTGAACAGTTAACAGTCTTAGTGTATATCTGCTTATTACAGATGTTCCAGGGTTTATATCTTTTTTATTTTGAGATTGCATGACATAGCGTCTATATATTATATCAAACATAGCAACTGAAAGATAGGCCTCAGTTTTTCCAGCTCCAGTATGAACCCAAAGGACATCAACCACTTCTCTGGTCTTTGACTTTTTATTCACAATGTCATAGATTTCCATTAATAAAAACGCTAATTGAAATGGCCTCCATTCAAAATCTTTTTCGTAATTTCGCCAATTTCCAACTTTATCCATAACGGCATTTACGAATTTAAAACTCTTATCTGCAATTTTATTTTTAGCTAAGATGTCTATTCCATTTCTAATTCTCTTTAGGATATATTTATTGTTCTCAATATTTTTTAGGAGTTCTGAATATAATTCGGAGTTATAGTTAATTTTACTTTCACCAAGTCTTTTTTCGATATTACCAATCCATTTTTCATAAGAATTTACTACCCCTTCAAGCACTTCGGCATAACCGTCATTTACTAGGCATTTCGCTGAAAGGTCTACATTTAATTCCACAGACTTTGGAGTTATGGCTTGGTAAAGTGGTATAAATTCTGTCCTAATGTCTGGGTTATAAAACTCCTCAAATTGATCCGTATAATCTGTCCAGTTTAAAATCCTATCTTCCTTAGAATCTTTTTTATTCTCGATATCAAGTTCATTCCATATAGCTGTGCAGTTTTGGCCAATTCCATAGGATTTCCTTTCTGAATAAAGTGCAATTAACCGCTCATCAGTAAACCTTTTTGGTTCCATACCAATTAGAGAATTATTGGTGTTAATTCGTAGTGAGACCTGATACAGTGTGTATTTCCATATATCCTCATATTTAATTTTAGTTCTTTTATCCTTGAGTTCGTTTATGAGTATAATTTTTATACTTTCCCGCTTCTTAATCACTTTAACATTAACGTTAATTAAATCATCATCCTCAACAAGGAAGATATTGATTCCGTTTTCTAAATTTATATTTAGCATTTTATTATATGGGTATCTTAAATATTTTCCATCTTCCAGTTTGGAATATCTTCCATAGCTAACTAACACCTTTAACACACCGCTCTTAGATGAAAAAGTTAAACCAGCACTTGAAATGTTTTGACTCTGCTTCTTAACAGTTTCATCTTCGGTAATATCATCATGCAGATTGTTTTGTTCATCCCGTTCACTATTATCCTCATCATCCCCCTTTTGGATTTCTTTATTTTGAGGGGAAAGCATTCCAACATAATACTTCTTATTCGGGCATTCAGTAATGATCTCGGTTGAACCTTTTTCTGGACCAATAGACTTCTCTTTCAAAGAATAAACAAATTTGGATATTAAATCGTCCATAAATATGTTCATGAGGTATCGTTATATCTACTTTTGTTTTACCAATTAACCGGGAATTTTATAATATCTAAATTATATTTATAGAAATGCACTTTCATGTGGGTATTAATGCCACATTATAAAAGAATCTAAACTGAATTAGATATGGTAGAAAATCATAGTTAATCACTGACATAGTTCTAACTGTAAACGTTATATCTTTGTTGTCAAAAAGCGGCATGTGGACATTCTAGAGGAAGATAATAGAAGAAGACCTTAACCAACTTATAAAAATCGTCGAAAGAAGCAAAATGATTCTGAAGAAAAAAGAAAAAGAACAACCCACGGAATAAGAAATGGAATGAGGATGGATAGCGGAGTCTTAAACTGAGATATGCCAAAAAGCTCCATCAGAGACGCCTTTTGCACAGATGGTTGCATTGAGATTCAACTCAAGCATAGTCAATGGTCACTACTAAAGGGCACAATTAATAGATATTATAAGAATTGAACAGGGAATAGAAAATGAGATGAAGACGATGTTTGCTACAATTAAGATGATGAGATTGGAAAATGGAAAGCCACATCCTTAAAATAAGAATAGAAATGGAAATGAAAAAAAGTATTCTAAAAAACTTAAGCAAAGCGTTGATAAAGGAACCACAATCGTCCTATTCTATGATTCTGCGCCACAAAAAACAAACAAATGTGTCGGAACTATATTCTCACAAAAATCGCAGATCGAGAGTTTCTAAAGACCCTTAGTAAACACTTTCTATTTCTAAGCAATAACCTGTAACTTTGCTGGAAATTTTCGAGATAGTCAGAGAATTGAAAACGTCACTCTCTTCATTATTTCTGTAAAAATACAACTCATAAAAACGTAGTGCCA
>JAJZXP010000293.1 GCA_021806345.1 Thermoplasmata archaeon
TATATGATAAGATCTATCATCATATCAGAAATTATAAAAATTGGGATTATAGAAAAAACTATGTTTCGCAACTATTTTGGCGATAAGAAATTGCTTAAGTATTCCCCTGAGTGTGACCAGCTAAAGTAGATGATCTTGGCGAATCATCATGTTATTGTAATAAATTATTCCAAATTTTCATGCGTTGCATAAATGAGCAAACTTCTCCAAGGACTTTACTAATTCTCTTTTATACCAAAAAATAGGTAGAGCCTTTTAGTTAGGACTTAGTAAATTAAATTAACTTTCTATAAATATAGAAAGTACATGAATATTGCAATAATAAATGATTCTGCTATTTTTACGGGCATAGGCAGGTATGCGACATACCTAACCAACGCAACGAATGCTGTCCTCTTCTCTTTAAAGCTCGACTCTACAATACGCACTCGCAAATATCCTGGAATAGAGGTTTTTCCCCGAACTTTTCCAAAAATAGGAACCGGATGGTATTTAAATCACAGGTTTCCATCTGTTTTCCTTTCAAATATAAAAAAGCAGATCGAAAAACAAATTAATCCTAACACCATAATACACTATTCCTCACAGAATGTTCCCCGAATCAATCTTAAGAACAGATATGTTTTCACGATTCACGACACTTTCGGCTTAGATCCAAAATTCTGTTCAAACAGCAGAGTCAGGAAGATAAATGAAATGAATTTAAGATATAGCGCATCAAGTGAGCGAATAATATCTGTTTCTAAATTTACCCAATCCCATCTGAAAAAGTTCGGAATGGACGGAAATATTGATGTAATTTACCCACCTGTTGCAACGGCTTTTAAACCTCTTGAAAAACGCGAAAGTCTTAGAAAAAAATTAGGACTACCAGAAAACAAGAAGCTAGTATTGAGTGTCTCCACTCAGAACCCTAGGAAAAATTTAAAAGCTGTTGCTGAAACAATGAAATTCCTTGGGAGTGAATACAACCTTGTAAGAGTCGGTCATCCTATTGATCAGAGTTACTCCTTTACTAATGTTGGTGATGAAGAACTGAATATGATTTATAATGCTTGTGATGTACTTTTATTCCCATCGTTGGAAGAGGGTTTTGGGTACCCCATTGCCGAATCTATGACAGTTGGTCTTCCAGTTGTCGCATCAGATATTCCTATTTTCAATGAAGTTGCTGAAAATTCCGCATTGTTGGTTGAACCTAAACCGGAAAAATTGGCGAAGGGCATAAGGGAAGTGTTAGATAACAAAGATATCTTTCGCGACCGCGGGATTCAAATTGCCAAACGATATTCATTTGACTGTTTTAAAGAAAATATCATTAAGTTTTACAAAAAGATAATGTAATGCAATTTTTCTGAGTCTATTCTGCAAATCCTTTTTACTTAACTACGTGTTGATTATAAATGTAAATTTTACTATATAAAGTTAAATCTACCTTCCTTTGTAAACACCAACTGAAAATTGTCCAAAATCGGCACATGAAATCTGTCCACCCATATTTATGATTTTCATTTTCTTTCACTTCTCTTTATACGGTGGGAAAGTGCCCTTCCGTCGGTCCTTGCGCCTGTAAGACTCACCCTTGATGTTTAGCACTGTGCAGTGATGGAGTATCCCTTCAAGGATGGCTGATGCTATCACCTGATCATCCATGACCTCACCCCATTCAGAGAAAGACTTGTATGAGGTGAATATCGTGGGTGCTTTCTCATCTCTGTTGGAGACAAATTGAAATAGGAGATTAGACTCCTCACGATTCGACTGGAGATAACCGATCTCATCCACTATCATTAGCGCATACCCTGAATAACTGCGGAGAATTATATTTAGCCTGTCTCTCAGATATTCCTTCTTGAGTGCCTGAACAAGATTGACTGGTAAGACATAATATGTTGAAACGTCGGACTAAAGTGCCATTATTCCCAATGCAACTGATAGATGCGTTTTATCTACGCCGGGGGGCAAGTAACACTACGATTTCGCGGTTGTGCATGAACCTCAAAGTCATGAGATCGTCCATGACAGATCTGCCAATGGATTTCTGGAATGATGAATCGAATTCATCCATTGACTTTCTGAAGGGGAATCCAGCATACTTCAACTTCGTTTCATATCGGTTGGAGCGCGTGTTCTTCACATCTTCCGAGAGGAAGTGGCTCAAGATCTCAACGACGCTCTTATCTCTGTCATTCTCCAGATAATTGTCAAGGGTGTGTTCCATTGTGTCCTGCCCTAAGGTGATGAGGCTCTCGTGCACTTTTTCGAATGGGTACATCCCATGACTTCCTCGTATTCCGAGAGATCACGTTTATCAACTCTTGTATAGAAGTTCTCTATATTCTTCTTCCTGATCGCTTGAGAAGGCTTTCGAAATGCTCCTTCTTCACTCTCTCTTGCGTGATTTCCTAGGTTGTGTCGTGGATCTGGGAATTCACTTTCTGATGGCATGCCATACATTGAACATTAATGTCAGAGAGGGACTCCAAGGAGTATCCTGCATGGAAGTTATACCTCAAATACTTCATGGTATTCTCTATCTTCCCTTTCCTCTATTTTGTAGGGATTATAGAGAATGACAAAGATATCGTAAAAATGGAGAAGGTCATGGATTCACTATTGAACATAGACTCTGAGGCTTTCGGCTTCCTGTCGATGACAATCTGCTTATGTTATCATAAAGGATTGAACCAGTGAATCCGACAAAATGCCTGAAGGCAATGAGGTACATGCG
>JAJZXP010000421.1 GCA_021806345.1 Thermoplasmata archaeon
TATGTAAAATTTCAAATGGCTATTTTTTCAACCAAGAATAAAGCCAAACAAACGTTCATTGGGTATAAATAAAGGTTCATCAATCATTTATTTTTTCTCGATGAAAGACTGTAATCCTCATTCTCATACTCATCATATCCAATTACTTCGTAGTATGACTTCCTATCCATAATCTCATCTATAAAGTTTCTCTGGGTTCCATCTTTCAGCAGCTTTTTATACATCTCCTCAGTCTTCTTTAGTATTCCCCTGAAGGCAGTTAGTGGAAATATTACCATGTTGTATCCAATTTTCTCAAGCTCTTCAACGGTAAGAAGTGGGGTTTTTCCGAACTCTGTCATGTTTGCCATTAGATATCCCGGAAGTTTTCTCCTCATTTCAATGAACTCTTCTTCGCTTTCTAAAGCTTCAGTGAATATGGCGTCTGCGCCAGCTTTTATATACTCCCTGGATCTTGAAATTGCTTCATCCAGTCCGTCAGTTGATCTGGAATCAGTTCTTGCAATAATCAGCAGATCTTCCTTTGAGCTCTCCTTGGCGGCCCTTATCTTTAGTTTGAAATCTTCAACTGGAACTATTTTCTTTCCATTAAGATGGCCGCATTTTTTTGGCAATTCCTGATCTTCTATATGTATACCTGCAACACCTGCACGTTCCATTAACCTTACAGTTCTAATTACATTTAATGGCTCCCCGAATCCTGTATCGCAGTCTACGATAAGGGGTAATGGCGTAACCGAAGTAATTTTTTCAGCCTCTCCTACAACTTCATTTATGGTAGTGATTGCCAGATCGGGTAAACCCATCATACCTGCAATCCCTGATCCGGAAAGATATGCTGCCTTAAATCCGCATCTTTCTGCAATTATGGCAGAAATACCACTGTAAACCCCTGGCATAAAAACAAATCCATCGTTGAGCAGTTCTCTGAATTTTGCCGGGCTGGAACATGTATTATTTTTCAATCTTGACATTTCTTAAAACCTCCAGGTACTCTGATACGTCTCTATTCTCGAAGGACTTTGCGAAGTCTATGATTGTCTTTCCTTTCTCCTCCCCCATCATCCTGGCAGCCTTTGCCTTAAGATCATCCCATGTATACGGCTTCTTGTTGTGCCCTTTGGGAGCCTCAAGTTCCTTCTCGTAAGTTCCACTATTCGTTTTTATTGTTATCTTCACTGGAAGATATTCAGGATATTTTGAATTGAATTTCTCAGTAACTTTGAAAGACATTCTGTCGATAAGAGACAGTATTCTTTTGTTTGAAAGAAGTTCATTATCATACGAATGTGGATTCGGATCACCTTCTGTTAGCGTGTATGCAATAATGTAAGGCATGCTGTGATCTGCGGTCTCCCTGGTTTTTGGTCTCCTTTTCTCCGGATCCTTAATTATTATGGTGTTAGCAACCTCAAATGTCTCAACATCCACTTTTTGTATTTCTCCTTTAATTGTCTCTCTCATTTCAGATGCAACCTCCGCGGCACTCATTGCGTGATACTCAACCGGATAGTTTTTTATCATCGTTTTAAGTATTCTGCTTTTGCTGAAGTCAAGATTAAATTTTCCTGAAACCTGTTTGAAAAATCCCATTTCTCCCTCGAATATTGGAGCTGGGCCTGTATAACCATTCTCAGCAAGAAGTGAAGCAAATACGCTATTTCTACAGGCATTAGCAGCTGTGGCACCTTTCCACATGCTCAATTCACCAGCCCGTGTCTGCCTTAGGCTTATGTTATTATTGATAGCAAGATTCAGGGTGTGGGAAAAACGTTCCTCATCCAAATCAAGCAGGCGACCTATACCTGAAGCGGAAGATACACTAATATACGTCACATGATCCCATCCCCTGTCCCTGATTGAAATCTCATCTGATAGTGCACAGACAGTTTCGTATGCAACGGCAGAAGCCTCCATTACCTCAATTCCTTTCATTCCCTCAGACTCGCCAAGCGCGATCAGTGGGGGAATATTATCAGACGGATGAAGTGCTTCCTTTGAAAGATAAGTGTCATTATAATCCAGATATCTGGTTGTTGTTCCATTGATTAATGTGGCAATATCAACTGAAGCTTTTTGATCTGTAAAAAATAACGTTGAATTTTTGCTTCCTGAAGATGGCAAGAGGGATTTTCTCATTATTTGTATTGGAGTGGCATCAAATGCACCGTAGGAGGTTATGGCAATATCGGCAACTCTTTTTTTCAGCTCTTCCTTCTCAGCAGACCCTATATCCCTACCTAAATTCGATTTGGACATTTCCCAAATGTCTGTAACTATTTTATCCATTTTCGCAAATTGCCTCTGCTTAAATAAAATATTCTTACCTTTAATTAATCTTCAATATTCTTTTAATCTGGTAGAGTCACTTATACATGGGCAAAAGATGATCTCTTTAACCCCGCTCTGCTATTTTCTTAAAGAAAGCGAGAAGTCAAAATACTTTTAAAATAGAACTCCATACATTTTAAAAACATAATTCTCAAAGTTTACTGGGTTGCATCGGAAAATAACTATCTATTTTTCTGCCATTAACCAATGGGAAACTGATTTTCTTAATATTGCAAGATTCAGTCTCTTCTCCTGTTGTAATGCCTTGGTTTTGAATTCCTATTTCCGTGACTAGGATATTTGCCTTTGCTTCTTCTATCCCTTTGTCCATATCCT
>JAJZXP010000125.1 GCA_021806345.1 Thermoplasmata archaeon
AGGTATTATTTTTTCTGCAATTTTTATTATTAACTCCATAAATCGTGAAAAAACTGTGACTTGGATGACACACTTGCGAATTCAACTGGGACTATAACCCATCGAAAATAATTAAAATATATTAACTCTCCATAATTTTAGGATATAGCTTCAGATCAAATGCATCTGCAATCTTCAGTGGCTAGCCCGATATTTCAGCCAGTGATTGCTTTGCACTGTCGAAAATGACGTATATTTTTTAGAGCTCAAACATGGCCTCCTTCGCCGATATCTTCTACAAGATTCCTTTATTCTTCAACGCCCCTAGGATGCTGAAGTGCATGTAGAGCTAAATGAGTGGGATGAAGAAATACTTCCTCATAGTATCCGTGGAATGAAGATATGCCTTGTCATTCTCCAGCTTGTTCATCATTGCGCCAAATGCGACCTCAAATGGGATTGAATGCCTTGTAGTCCCTCACCAATACCGAGAGTATCTTCACAATCACAGGTTAATGCCTCTTCCATAAGAAGACGAGGTCGAAGTTGATCTGGTCCAGTTGAAAATGCTTCTGGTTATGGCTCTTCTCTGCAAGATTGATGTTCTAAGATTTCGAGATGCTTGACAAGTCGAACAGAATAGGCCCACCGTTTGTTGTGGGAGAGTGGAAGAGCCTCATCTGTGCAACGAGATCAGAGCCTATGGCTCTGAGCTTTTCCAATATAGGATTCTCTAAGGGCGATGCGTCTTCATCCTAGTGGTGGCATACAGCTTCTCCCGGGCGCTCTTCGTGTGCTATATGTGGACCGGAAATTGTGCGCCCTTCTTCACAGTGTCCCACTTAGTGTTGTTTGTGTGGAGATAATAGGTATTGCCGATTCGCTTCACCTCCGCGAAAATGCCACGACCCTCTCCGATCTTTTTGGAAATCTTCCTGATTTCGAGATATATATGTACGATAATAACGTAGACATTTATAGGGGGAATTCTGTTATCAGAACTGATAAAATACGAATATTAACGCACTCCAGATTTTTATATTCTAAAAATATGGGGGGTAGAATAATAAGTTTGTAGTAACCCGTTTTATTGGAACTCTCCTTGAATTACAAAAGACATAATAGACAAAAATATCTTGAGTAAATATACTGTAAAATTCAAATCATATTTTCCCTAAATTGTAAAATCGATCTGGGTAAAATTAGGAATGATAAAAAAATAATTCCCTTAAACAGGTATGGTGCTGATTGATAAAAATGGAATTTTGAGTACTTTAATAATGATCTGAATAAAAATCTTCGATTCGCGTTAGATAGGATTTCCAGACTCAATTCAGTGTCAACAATCTTTAAATTTAGTAGCTTAGTCAAATTATAATTTCCATAATTTTCAATGATAAGTTTTATTCTATTATAATTATTTAATTGCTTAATTTTGTACTCGATCCGAGAGTTGCGTTCAGCTAATCTTGACGAAGTAGATTGATGAATACGGTACCCAGTCAACGGTTGAGAAGTAAATTTGTAGTTAAAGCCCTTTGCAGAACATAAAAAATATAGGAGTGTGTCAAAACTTCCTGTGACGTTTGGCAATTCTCGTTCAATCCCTTCTAACAATTTTATTCTAAATGTTATTGAACTATGGTTAAAATCTCCCCCCAAGAAATTAAGTTTTGAAATATTCCTATAGTCATCATGTCTTACTTCTCTGTCGAAAGCGCGTTTTCTCTCGCCAAACCAAAACCTCTTGCTTATCTCAATTCCGTTTTGGTTGATTTTTTTATAAAAATTATGATAGTATCCCAACCTACTGTCCTCATTAAAAACATGATTAATATTTAGGAGTTTATTTTCCAAAAAAATGTCATCATCATCTAAGAGTGCGATAACATCTCCTTTAATCAGTCTCATGGCTTCCAATATTTTGGATCCATAGGATCTCTCTTCGGAATAGATGCATTTTACCCGTTGTGATTCTAACCATCTATCAATTTCACTTTTGTAATTCTTAACAACAATAATTTCATATATATTTCGATCAATATTTTGCCTTAAAACTGATTCAATAGCATTCTTTAAAAAAATTTTTCTCTGAAAATCAATTATAACAATTGAAACAAAAGACATATTATACCTTAACCAAAATTTATTACAAAATACAGACTTCTAAAAAAATACTTATCTACACGGATTAATGATTGTTTTAACATAAGTGGTTCCATTTTTAGTGTAAATGTGTTAATAAAAAATATTTACCAATGGTGGTTCTAGATATATCACCTATCTATCCTATATCTAGTTCGCACTATTCTATTTTCCTCAATGTAGGACATTGCATCCCACATTACTGGCGTGCCACTCAGGTATTCACCCCATCTCTTTAGATCCTCATTGTACATAATCTTGACAAGATCGCGAAATTTTATTTTGGGTTTCCACCCCATTTGAATTTCAGCTTTATGTGGATTTCCAATAAGTTTATCTACTTCCAATGGACGTTTCAAATCATCAGAAATATGTAGCACTTCCTCATAGTCCAATCCAGCAAGTTCACTTGCAACTCTCAAAAAATCAAGAACCGAATGAGTTTCACCTGTAGCTAGTACATAATCTTCAGGCTCATCTTGTTGGAGCATTTTCCACATACCTTCCACATAGTCAGGGGCATACCCCCAATCACGAAAGCTACTCACGTTTCCCAAGTATAACTTGGTTTCTAGACCAAGTTTAATACGAGCAAGTGTGTTGGTTATTTTCCGAGTAACAAATTCTAGACCACGGAGCGGTGATTCGTGATTAAATAGAATACCATTTACAGCATATAGGCCATAGGCCTTGTGATATGTTTTCGTCATCCAAAATGAATATAATTTTGCAATGGAGTATGGACTTCTTGGCTTGAAATCGCTTTCTTCATCTAAGAGACCCGCAGAAGAATTGCCATACAGTTCACTTGTGGCGGCATTATAAAATTTAACATCACCCCTAAACTTCAACACGGCCTCTAGCATTCTTGTTGTGCCAATACCAGTAATGTCACCAGTGGACAGTGGCTGTTCAAAAGATGCACCAACAAAACTCTGAGCTGCCAAATGGTAAATTTCATCAGGAGAACTATTATCTATGCATTCGATGATTGATGATGTATCGTGTAAATCCATTGAAATTAAATCGACTTTATCCTGAATTTCGAGAGCCTTTAACCGCCAAAAATTTGGAGTTGAAAGCCTTCTATAAGTGCCATAGACAGAATATCCTTTAGACAGGAGAAATTTTGCTAAATATGCACCGTCTTGACCAGTTATTCCAGTTATTAGCGCAGTTTTCATTCTCTTTCACGTCATAATGCTTTTTATCGCCGTTGACAATATTTCTGCAACTATAACTACGTCTTCTTCTTCAAGTTGGTTCCCTGATGGCAAGTTCATGCCATGTGCTGAAATATAGTCGCTGACCGGAAAAACTTCTGTAGGATAGTTCTCCTTATAGGCTGGTTGACTATGGACCGGATAAAAAAATGTTCTAGTTTCCACTCCTTGTTTTTCCATGAGGTCCATAACTTTTTTCCTGTCAAGTTTTTCTGATAATAGAATAGAGTACATCCAATATACGTTTTTCGTGCTGTAATTGCTAGGAGGTAACTCGATCAAGTTACTCTCTTTTAATGGCTCTAATAGCTCGTTATACAGTTTGGCATTTTTTATCCGTTTTTCAACAAATTTACTTAACTTTCTTGTTTGAGAAACACCAAGAGCGGCTTGCATTGCAGACATTCTGTATCCAAAACCTATCTTCTCATGCCAAAAATGCTTCCCCTCTTTTCCAAAAGCATGTGCTCTCAACCACTTCATCGTCTCTGCCAAGTCTTTATTATTGGTTACGCAGATGCCACCCTCGCCAGTTGTCATAATCTTATTTGCATAAAAACTAAATGAGCCAACATCTCCTAAAGAACCAACTTTGCGACCTTTGTATTCTGCACCATGAGCCTCAGCAGCGTCTTCTATCACAAATAAACCATATTCCTTAGCTATTTTATTAATCAAATCCATTTCAGCAGGATATCCATAGATATGAACTGCCATTATGGCCTTAGTATTACTGGAGATTTTCGATTCTATCTGATCTGGATCAATACACCAATTACTACGATCAGCATCCACTAACACTGGCTTCGCCCCGGTATAGCTAACCGCATTGGGGCAAGCAATCATTGTGAAGTCTGGGATGATAACTTCGTCACCTTTAGAGATACCCAAGGCCGCAAGTGCCAAATGTAACGATGTGGTTCCACTATTTGTTGATACTCCGAAGTCTGTATTGCAATAGTGCGCAAACGAATTTTCAAAGTCATCCACTTCCTGGCCCAATGAACTGATCCAACCACTTTTCAAAACATTTGTCACTTCTTCAACGTCGTCTTTCTCTATCAAGGGCGAAGAAACGGGTATTTTAATTGCCACAAAAGTGGTAAACGAGACTTGTATATCATTTTTTGTACACCATTCATTGATGCAGCACTTCCTTAAAACTCCTTAAACTATGCAGGTTATAGTGGTATTATCACCACAGTGAAATATGTTCGGAGCAAAGTTATGAATAGCGGAACCTGTCGAGAACCTGCCATACACCGTTTAGGAAAGGTGAAGTTCGAATTCACTTACCTAGGCCTCGAGACAAAAAAAGAGAACCAGATAATCATATTGATTTCGACGAACTGGACTCCTGTGGGAAAGAACCTTGACCACTCCGAATGTCTTCTTAAACGGTGGCGGGAAAATATGATTTTGTAGACTGCAATTCACAGGCTATTAACTTTCTAACCAGGATCTGAGGGTCTCCAGATTGTCCTGTTTATCTCAATTCTGGACAATTAGCCTCTATGTTTTTTGCTAATTTCTTTCAAGTAACATAAATCCATTTTGGCCCCCTATAATTGAATATTTACCAGAGTTTATAGCAAGTTGAACCAGCTGCTTCATAGTAGCCTGCGACGAAGAAAATTGCAGGGTATACGAGCTTGATTTATTGTAAGCTAGAATGTAATCCACATGTACATTAGTTAAATTTTGGCCATTGATCGAGATCGTATTTATCAAAGGGAAAGAGTTGTTTGAAACCTCACTGACACTTATGTTCGAAGAAATGTATATGGTTGATAGAAAAGGAATGGGGCTAATGCTTGGCCTTGGAAGCATCTCAGGCATATCGTTCTGGAAGAGAACATAGGGATTGTTCTTGGGCACCATATTTACTAGTTTCATCAATGTGTTGTAATTGGTTGAGTTGAATCCGACATCATTAGTTATGTGATACTGAAAATTGGAGACATCGTTCAAAGGCCCATATGGCTGATAAAAAAGTGACCCAACTACGAGTATACAAAGGATTGCCCCAAGAATGGTACTTCTTTTATTTGTAAACTTCCCAGAAACTCTTTTAAGTGATTTTACCTCCATAAGTTTTGGAATCAATCCCCTCCCAGTTTTGCAAAGGTGGTTTTTACGATGGCGGGTTTCCATGCCCTCTATAAAACCAAGAAAAACGATTGGAACTATCATAGAAGTATACTGCAGAGACATTACAATTGGAAACGTGTAATTAGCTGAACCTGTATACACGCCCAGCAGGAAAAATGGTAGCGAGAGAACAAGCCATCTGAACCGAATAAGTGGAATAAACAGGAAAGGCCCCATAATGACCAACAGCGTAAGAATCAGAGAAAGTAATCTCGCGGGATATGCGAGAGATGCCTGTGTTAGAAAAGTGGGGGAAGATGCTATATCATTATAGTAAAAGCCTCCGGCAAGAAGAACAATGGCAATTGTGAAGACAACAAAATTTGCATAAAATTTCTTCTTGTTCCATATAGTACTTTTATTAAACAGGAATGTTAATAACTCCAAGAAGGAGAAGAGAAACGGCAGGATCATGTAAGGGAACCTGACTGTTCCAGAAAGAAGAAAAAAGATGGCCGAAGCCATATATCTCTCTTTTGAATAAAAATAATAGGCAAAGATGAATATGGGCACAAAAAAGGACTGAAAGTGTACGTCAAACCAGAGTATTCCCGATGCTGGAAAATACAGCAGAAATGCTACTGATACCAGCATAGCATAATAGGAATGGCCCAATTTTTCCTTTGTTAATTTATACAGAGGATAGACAGATAAGGTAAACAGTATGAGTTGAGCGAACAGGATCGCGATGAAGCTGTGAAGAAAATATAATGGCGAAAGCACAAACTGAAAGGCGCTGTTGAATAGGAGGAAGATGTAAAAACTTGAACTCACAATGTGGTAAGGCTGCCATAGCCTCTCCATAACGAAACCAAGATCAAATACATATGAGTGAAGAGTAAAGAACTTACCTATTATTATAAGAGACCAAGAAACAAAAAAGACGGAAACAGCGACTGCAGTGTATATATTGTAGCTACGGGACAACAAGAGGACAAATCGGTTACTAATATGAATTTTTCCTTACCTTGATTGGTTGATGCAACATCACAGTAAAAATAATAATCTCTGAAGAATGATGTAACAAACTTGGATTATATATATATGGAAACCTTTAAAAATCGGATCTCTGTGGCGATTCTTAGCTTTTTCCCAAAATTTACCGGAACAACAATCACGATAAACTATTATTACAAAGCTCTCACAGATATGGGGTTCAGGGTTAAGTGGTACCAGCTTATCTCAGACGACAATATAGATGCATATCCCAATTCCGACGAATTCATCAAAGGGATAAATGCTCTTCCATCAAGCCTGCGTATTCCATTGGATGTAGTCTTTGTACTTCCCAGCAAAGTGATGGAGATGGAGGAGGATATCCTTCTAATCACAGATCAAGTTGCTTCAAACCTCTGCCAACACCATAACAACTCAATCACCATAGTCCATGATCTAAGGGATCTTACGAAATTCAATAGGAGTAACTTAAGGAAATTGTATTTTACCTATGTATTAAGGTTTCTGAGGAATAGTTCGCTGATAATAGCTGTGAGCGATTATACTAGAGAACAATTATCTGAGAAGCTACATATTAAAAACAATGTTGCAGTTGTTCCGAACTGTTTTCCCGAGAGGAAACTTTTCATTAGATCGAAAGAACTAGCCGACATAGGTAACTTAGGAAAAACTGATATCAATGTACTATATGTGACCGCAGACAGGCCATACAAGAATATCAATCTCTTCTTGCAGATTGCCAAGTCGATTAACAAACGAGATTTACCGAGGCATTACAACTTCATTCTTGTATCAAGACTTAAGAGCGGAACTATGAGAAAGGTGAAAAAGATGAGGTTACCAAACTTGCAAGTATTGCAGGACCTCCCTGACATAAATCCCCTGTATGAAAAAACCGACATTTTACTCTTCACTTCATTGATCGAGGGGTTCGGTCTCCCGATCATAGAGGCCATGAGCTACGGAATCCCTGTGATTCACGCAAAACTTAGGCCGATGACTGATGTTGTGGAAAATGGCGGAATTTCTGTCGAGCCGGATGATACTGACGCATGGATAAAAGCACTAATGATCATTTCAGAACCCGAAACCTACAGGGAAAAATCGGTCGCAGCATTAAATAGGGCTAAGAATTTTGAGTATGAAAAGTTTGAGAGTAAGTTGAAAGAAGTCATGAAAGTATATCTAGAAAAGAGGTCTTTCAGTTTTCCAGTTTCGAAAGAATAAAGAGGACAGATTCTTCAAAAATAGGGAATTACTTTTTTGTAGTAGTTTAACATCTTTTTGCTGAAAATTTCCATTGCAAATTCCTTGGACCTCTCTATTCCCCTCTCAGATAAGTTCTCTTTCTGGTTGAGGGCAATTTTAATCCCATTTACGATTGAAGACACATCCATTGGATTAACATATTGAACAGCATTTCTGCCGATCTCGTGAAAAATCCCTATGTCTGATACAACCGCAGGTAATCCGACTCTCATCGCCTCGACAAGAGGGAAGCCAAAGCCTTCCTCCAATGAGGGAAAAAGCAGTAAGTCGCATGAATTGTATATCATATTGAGTACCGTTGGGTCAACGTTGGAAAATGATATCCCAGTTCCAATGTCCTTGCCGACCCTTACCAGTTGGTAGTCATCACCAAGTTCCTTCATTACCCTGAACACATTGGTCAAGTTTTTCCAGGGCTTAGTGTTAGATGGAGACAGTACAAGGATCTTATTCAAAGGTAATCCCAAGGTCCTCCTAGCAAGAATTTTATCATGCATTTTATAAAAGGAATTAGAATAAGGCGGATATATTACTTCTATTTCAGATAGACATCCCATCGACTGCAGTTGTTTTTTCGTATGATGCGAAACAGTCAGAATATTCTGAAATGACATAAATCTTGTAAGCAAATGCTTGGAATACTCTTTCTTTAGGAAATCATCTCGAGTGTATCTGCTCAAGAAAACAGTGTCATGAATTGTGACAATATCCTCTCGAGTATGCCCTAGATAAGGGAGTAGATTGTAGCTATAATGTAAGACTGAGCCATCTTTTCTGAGTTCTTTAAATTGTTTGATAAGGTTTTTAAAAAAAATTTGAGGAAATACACGGGCATAGTTTTCACCAAACCACGATGGATTTTTGTAATAGATATTTTGACTTTTGCATTTTTCATCGCTAGAACCAAATAAATATAATACTTCTGCCCTTTCTCCAGTTGCGTGAAGCAGATTTTCCGTATAGGTGCCCCATCCGGAATTTGGCCTACAATTTGAAACAATTATTAGACCCATCTAATGCCCCTTTTCCCAAAAAACATCATTTAGAATTCCAGATACAGTTTGAGTGAAAATAATGAAGATATATACAAAGATTACCGTACTGAAAGTTGCCAAGTTTTGTGGAGATGATCAACAGAACAAATTTTTCAAAACAAATTAGGACAAATCAGTAGAACTCAATCATTTCCCTAAATTCCAATGCTAGACTTCTGATTTTATAGCTCGTGGGTGTGTGTGCTATTTTTAATCCGATGAGCGTTAGAAACATCATCGCAACGGTTTTTAGCCCAACAGGAAGTTGAGACCCACCCCTGTGGGACCACTCGATTCCGACTTCCTTGGGTTTGAGGCCCATTAGCTTCAGGTTGTAAGAGATGGCGATATTGAATGTTCTGTCTCGAATAGTTATTCTCCTGGCTAACTCTGATGCAACATCCCAGCGGAATGCCTTGAGGCCACAAAATGAATCCTTCTCCCTGACACCTAGTATTGCCAGAGCAAGGTAGTGATACATACGTCCTCCAATAATATTTATAGGGCTTTCCTTTTTTCCAATCTTCGCTCCCTCTGCCCACCTTGAACCGTAAGCAGCAGGGTTGTCATTACCTATCAAAGAGCATACACGTTTGACCTCATACCACGGTGCAGCGCCATCGGCGTCAACAAAGCACACCACGTCACCTTTAGCAATTTTGATTCCATTGAACACCGCGCCTCCCTGACCAAGTCTCTCCCTGTATTCGATAACCCTGACCTTCTTGCCTGATTCTACCGCCACCTTTGGGGTTCCGTCATTTCCATCGAATATGACAAGTATTTCCAGAATCTCCGGAATATTATTCTCAAGTTCTCTTATTGTTTGCCCGATCCTCCTTTCTTCATTAAAAGCAGGTATAACAATCGTAAGATACTCCCTACTATGATTAGAATGATAGTCTATTGCATAGTTCGACTTATTTTTAAGGTTCAAAGGGGGGAAGCCCATCTTGGGTTAATTAAAATTATATATTATATTTTTTTCACTATCGGAACTTTCTTGTTCCCTCTTCGTAGAGTGGATGTCTGTGGAAAGATTTAACTTATGTTAAAAATACAATATAAGAATGTCCGAGGTACACAATAGGTCGGTAGGGATCGATGCAATCTACCAGTACACCGGATCAGGCGTTCAGTTGTTTTCTGGAGCCATTTTTTATGTGATAGCGGCTAGGATGTTTAGCACTTCCGGTGTAGGTGCCATAGCCCTTTTCCTTGCCATCATTGGGCTCTTCAACGTCATTTTTTCTATGGGTTTGGGAACTGCTGCACAGCACTTCACTTCTTATAACATAGGAACTGGAAACTTGCCCGGAGTCAGAAAAACAATTTTCAAAATAATTCTATGGGGTTTTTCTCTTTCGATGGCTGGTCTGCTCACTTTATTTCTTTTGAGCCCAATTGTATCACTCATTTTTCTGCACACCTATACATATACGCGCCTCATTCGCCTCCTGAGTATTGTTCTTCTGGGGAATATTTTGCTCGGCATTTTGAATGGTGCCCTCCTTGGAATGCAGAATTTCAGAACATCTGCCCTTTTGGGCATAGTTGTGTGGATTGTATATTACTTCGGATCCATCGTTCTTGCTTACACATTCCACAATATAGATACAATAGTGTTTGGATGGATCTTCGGAATCTTTTTAGGCATCGCTCTTGAGTTAATTGTTGTTATCATGGGAGTGAAGAGATTCAAGGGACCAGGGAATTCCCCCCCTAACCTACTTATTTTTAGGTATTCATTACCGATCCTGGTTTCCGGTATAATCTCTTACGGAGCCGCCTACACTGACAGATTCATAGTCGCTGGTTTATTGAGCCTCTCCGACTTGGGAATTTACAATTTTGCCCTTCTGATTTCAACCTCTGTCGCATTTATAGCTATTCCATTTAACAGCATCCTTATGCCTAAATTTTCTGAGCTTTTTGGAAACGGTCGATTTACAGAGATAGCAAGTAGAGTCAGGGCTTCTTCACTACTACTAACATCTATTTATGTTCCACTAGCGTTAGGTGTTGCCGCTCTTTCTGGCCCAGCACTTCTATTAGTTGGAGGAGTTGATTATAGTGGTGGCTCTGTGCCCCTAAGAATAATTATGTTCACCTCCGCATTGTTCGTTTCATCGAACATCCTAATTCAGGCGATAGCCTCTGTGAGAAAGACAAAGGTGTTTCTTTACGTGAGTGCCGCTACACTGGCTAGCAATGCAATCCTTTCAATAATCCTGATCCCAAGACTCGGTTTGATCGGGGCTTCTATCGGATATTCTTCAGTGTACGCTGCGTCATTTATTCTTCTTTACTATTTCTCAAGAAGGATGAATCTGGTGAAACTTGACATATCCGGGATTATAAAAGTATGGATCTCATCAGCCATCATGTTTGCAGTGGTGGAGCTATCACAACTCACGCTGGGTGAGATGTATGGAAGCACGTTACTGCTATTGCCAGTTTACATCCTTTTTGGAGCTATCTCTTATATTTTCTGTGCAAAGCTGTTTGGGATATTCGGAAAGGAAGATAGGGACCTGGTCCTTTCGCTTTTTCCTGAGAAATACTACGTGTTGAGGAAAGCCCTCTCTTTTTTTGTTATTCACTGATTACAACGAATGCAGGCCGCATTCATCCATCGATTATTACCCTCCCAGGGTGTTCAGAAGGAAGTTCCTGGATGACCCAGCATTCAGGGAAAGATTCGAAAAGAAAGAAGTTGGGGTGGAACTAGATGAGAATTGAGGAGAGGTGTTCCAATTTCTAATGGGACAGAACAATATTCGGAGAGTGTTAAACCAATTTTGATTTGAAACGGGTGACCATTTAGGCAAAAGACATTTTAATAGAAGATAGGTCAGATTTTGCCAATGCATTTAGCAAATTATAGTGTAATTAGATAGAGAAAAGCGTATTCATCAGTTTGCGATGTACGATCGTGATGGATCATAACTTGTTCAGGGAAGAAATATCCTCCTCAAACAGGTACAGAAAACTCCGAGACCTTAAGATAACTATCACAGGCCAGAAGAGGAAGTTGCCTCTGAGCATATCAACAGAACTTGAAGCAAGGGTGACCGAGAAGTTACGGACCTTTGACTATCCAATTTGCAATGTGGCAAAAATAAAGATAATATTTTCCAACGGCCTTTCAAAGATTATGGAACCTGACGAGTGTCAGAAGGCCATGGCCAGGGGAATGAAATTGTCCGACTACATCTTTTCCCGATATGTTTCTGCAAAGGACTTTGAAATCGAGGCATCCGAAATTATTGGAACGAGAAATTTTGGCATATTTTCTGATTCTGCAGAAAATCCTGTTAAAACGGATTCTGGCCTTACTCCACTTTCAGATTCAGAACTAAGGGAAAGAATAGATTTTCTAGTAAGGAAAGTCGAGTCTTTAGAGAGATTGGAAACGATTTATGCAGAGAATATCCCCAGAATGGCCAGGGATATGAATGACCTGAGGGAAAAGATGGATGTGATCTACAGAAGGTTAGTGGAAAAATGAAACTGTGTGTTTCAGCATGTCAGACCATGCCTCTTCCCATGGAAAGCTGAATTGCCAGGCTTATCCCGTTTTCATGGCGTCCACTGTTCCGTGTTCACTTAGGGTTTTCCTGAAATCGTTATGCTTGAAAATCCTTATTCTGTCGAACCCCATCCCGGCTAGCGCAGATTTTATCCAATCGGGATAGTCCCCTATCATTGAACCCTGGATAGAAAGGTAAGGGGAGTATTCCACCCTGACACGTTGAAACATTCCAATGCCGGGGCCGGAGAGCACGTCGTGTTCTGCGCCCTTCACATCTAGATGAAGAAGGTACGGGTTTTTGATTTCGTACTTCTCCATAAGTGTATCAATTGACATGGAATCAACCTTCGCCGTGCTTTCAGAATGATTGTAAATTGAACTCCCGCCGCCGTTTCCAGCCGGGAATTCTATGGATCCGTCAGGTCCAAGTGCGGCATTGACCGGGATAATATTTTTCGAAAGAGTACTGTTGAGGGAAAGGTTGCGGAGCAGTTTCCTGAAATTGTACGGGTCCGGTTCCAGCGTGTAAACTGTTGCCCCTTTCCCGGCATAATACAGCGCGGTGTCGCCCACAAAGCCGCCGGCCTCGACGACAACCTTGCCTGTAAGGTCGAATTCAGTGAAATGGATATCGTAAACAAAAGTTTCGGAGAAGATCATGGGATCAAGGGAGTCGAGCGTGAACTTTATGCCCTGGGGAACTGTAAATGTCAATGCCTCAAGATCCATTTCCCATTGCTGTGATTTCTCCCGTCTGGCGGCAAACTCAACCATGTGCCTGTGAACCATTTCGGCCACAGCACTCTCAAGATACTGGCATTCCGGTGGAAGGCCCAGTTTCAGCCAGTTCATGAAATCTGAACAGTTTTCTGCAATTTCTTTGAGGGCGGGTGGGTGATACTGCGTTCTGGCCCTATACCTGGCTGAAAAGTATTCCCTTAAGTTTCCTAGATTATACTGAAAAGGCATTTACGACCGCCTCCAGTATCTTGACGGCAACCCGTGGCTGTTTGTGCCACAAACTCTTTTGTTTGCGCGGGAACCACTTTGCGACAAATCGCGAATAATTGGCGGCATTATCGATGCTTATCTTCTTAAGGGATGCGTGTTCCTCGTGGAATGCGGGGGAATCCGTCGCCATTGCAAGGCCAAACCCCATGCTCCTGGCCCTGAAGCAGAAATCCACATCGTCTAATTCATTGTTGAAGCCCTCATCAAACCCACCGACGGTGTCATAGATTTTTCTCGGGATAAGGCACAGGGCCGCTGTGACAAAATCAAGCTTCCCGGGCTTCTGTTCCGTTGAGTTGTAGATGGCCATTAACCTGGAATTTTGCACGTACAGTCTCACCATGAGCTTCAGGCCGTACACTGGCGCCCTTTTTTCCACCGCCAGCCTGTACAGTATCCTGACAGGGTTGAGTACCACCTTTCCACCGCTGTGCTGGATGCTCCCGTCGGGATAAACCAGCAGGCAGCCGACAATATTTTCTGAACTGACTCTCGCACTGACCATGCTGCTTATGGTGCCAGGGTTAAGGTAACAATCATCATTGAGCAGGATGATGTCGCCCAGTGATTTTGACATGCCGCGGTTTACTGCCCGTGAATAGTTGAAATCCGGCCCGGCGGATACAATAAGGTCAACCTTGCAGCTCTTCTCCAGGTTGGATCTGAAAACGCCCATAAGGCAATCCTTCAGGTTCTTTGAGAATAACTTTGGCGTCGGCGTCACTATTGTGAACTCTATGGGTTTTGAATCCCTGTGCAAAAGAATCTCCAGGCTGCGCATCCTGTGGTCATCACTGACCCAAGCATTTACGGAGACCGAAAGCTCCCCGCCCGCTTCCAGCATGTAATGCCTGCTGTACCGGAACTTGCTAATTTCGTGCACTTCACCCTCTGACAGTGCGGGGAAAAGTGCTGGATCGCAAAACTTCGGCATCCATGAATTGACTTCAACTTCTATTTCTGAAAATAGGCCCTCAGGCGAAAACAGATCCAGTTGCCTGTACGCTTGAATTGGGATGGGCGCGGAACTAGAGAGATATTCCATTATATATCATTGATTTGGATATTTAAATTGGTTTTTTACAGGAAGTACTGCAGGACATTATGTATGTAATGGCCTGGAGCAGGAAATACTGTTATGACCGTCGCCTGCGAAATCTGTTTCTGCGGCCTGAAAAGGCAAGTAAATAATATTACTGTAAGCATATATGATTAAAATGAAGGCAGTTATTCTGCATGGCGGGAGCGGTACGAGGCTAAGGCCCCTCACGCATACAGGACCAAAACAGCTCATCAAGATAGCAGGCAAGCCCATCTCACTGTGGGGCATAGAAAGCCTTGTTTCCAGAGGGGTAAGGGAAATTGCCATTATCCTTGGGGAAAACAATCCCCAAAGGGTCATAGACTATTATGGCGATGGGTCAAGGTATGGCGCCGTATTCACTTACATTTATCAGGGAAAGCCCTTGGGCCTTGCCCATGCAATTTATCAGACTATTGACTTCATCGGTGATGATGATTTTATAGTTTATCTGGGCGATAACGTAGTTCTTGATGGCTTGGATAAGCTTATGAAAATTGACAGCGAGTGTTCCATTCTCCTTTCTAGAGTGCGGGACCCGAACCGATTTGGCGTGGCAGTGGTGGATAAGGCCAAAGTGATCAGGCTGATAGAAAAGCCCAAGGAGTTTATATCCGATCTGGCACTAGTGGGGGTTTACAGGTTCAACAGCAGGATTTTCAGGTCCATCGAGAAACTGAGGCCCAGCTGGAGGGGTGAACTTGAAATCACTGATGCAATACAGTCATTAATCGAGGAGGGGGGGACTGTCAATTTCACTGAAATTGAGGGATGGTGGAAGGATACCGGAACGCCCAAGGACTTGCTGGAGGCAAACAACATCCTTCTCGACACGCACGTCGAACCGGGCATTCTTGGAATCAATGACGGCAGCACTCTTGAAGGGAGGGTACATCTGGGGAAGGATTCGAAGGTGATAGGCTCC
>JAJZXP010000003.1 GCA_021806345.1 Thermoplasmata archaeon
GAATAATACCATAACCAATAGTTGCCAGCAAAATAACAAATAACATCACTATGGTACGGTACTTTCTGATGTCCCAAGTAAATTCATAACGTGCCACCGCGAACAGACGCGATATCGTGTTGTTCATTTAAATTGTAATTCTATTAATGATATTTTATTGTTTTGTTATTTTTAAATGTGCTTTATAACTCACGCATATAGTGAAATGCAGGAGGGGTTATTGTTATGAAAAAAACTAGGACCAATCAGAACTGCAAGAAATATTGGAAAATAAGATATCAGACTGGATTAGCTTTCTTCAATAAGTGGGTTCCATCATAGATAGAATGGGCTGGTAGTGATATAATTTAAGTTTTAAGAAAATGCTGAATGTTTAAGAAGCAAAGTGGAAAGGACTATTGTCGCAGCTGATGCTGGCTTTCTAAGGGTTTTAACAAATTTGAGTCAGTTTTTGAGAGAAATTTTTTGTGTTCTCAACCTCGGCATTGAATTCACTTGCATTTATCTCATATTTCAGATCTATGCGCTTTCCTTCAGATGAGAATACAATCTTGCAATATCTGTATCGATTTATAATCCATATTAACTTACTGTACTTCAGAAGGACTGTAAAATAGTTATCCTCACCTTTGCAACCTGAAGGTATGAACCCTTTCACATTTAAAGTACCCGTATTTTGGGAGAGTGCCTTTTGAGTGCCATGAAAAGTACTAAAATCGTCTATTTTTCTGCACTTTATTCCCAAAATGATGGAACAAGATAAGTAATTCGTCGGATAATCTTCCACTTTAAGCAACCATGTAATATCCCTAGCAAGCCCTGGTCCTGCATTAAATAAATGAAGGTCAAAATATTTTCCATTTGCATCTTGTACCATTTTTGCATCAAGCCAAGGAGTGTTTGTTAAAAGGAATTGAAAATAGGCAATTGTGAATATACCTAAAGTCACAAATGCTCCAATAATTGTAAAAATAAGATTTAGTGCTATTGAGCCTATGAATATATAATTATACAAAATATAAAAAATAAAAGCAATAATAGATACAAAAATGATAAAAATTAACCTTCTCATATTCAAATATCCCTCAGATTCCTTTCTCAATGTTCAATCTTCATTCTGATCGCCTTCCCACGGGGAATAAAGAAGTCCCTGAATCATATTCATAAGATATCCAACTACTATTCCCACCATAAATAGTAAGGCATCGCCAGAAACCTTGCCCAAATATGTCAAAACTGCTGTTATTCCTATCACTATTCCCAGAAATACTAGAAGATATGAAGTGAGCTTTCTATTATGAGATCCAGCTCTTTCGTCCCTTTTAACAGAAAAGTCAAATTTGGATTTTTGCAAATCGACGTATTCCTTGGCAAGAGGCATTACTGCAGTTACAAGATCTGACAACTGTTCGATGCCTTGTTGTTTTGTACCAGATTCATAGCGGTCTGTCATATTAATGTCTGGATGTTCCGAAGTTTCACCATCTGCTTTCTTTGACAAAGTGCTTGATGCTTTTCCATCCAATTAGCTCTCCTCCTTCGTTTTTTCAATGTTGCTTTTAGTATCTACTAGCATCCTTCGAAAAAGTTTCAAATCGTCATCAACTGACATGAAGCCACCTGGCTGGAACACGATTACATCTTTAAATAGCATTTTTGGCAATTTCTTATGGAATTTGCATGATGGAATCAAAATATTATCTTCTGCTATTTTTTCCAAGAATGAGTCCCATGTTAAAGATTTACAATTTTTAAATGATTCGTTTCTGTTATTGGGCAGTAACAGTTTTGCAAAGGCTCCTTCATTAAAAGTAAGTGTCTTTGGCATACATGGTAATCAACTAGGAGTAGAAAAACCTCTTGATAATGCGTAGATAAGATTTACACTTTAATAAGTTTATATTTTTTCCTTTCACAATAAAGGTAGAACAGTGCATGATTTCACCTATTTCTGCAATTCTTTACTAAGTGAATTAGACTATGTGATCAAATTCTTCTCTTCCACTTTTTCTCTTAAATTACCCTCTTCAGGAATGATAATGTGCCTGAATTGAATGGGAAATCCGAATTGAAAGATTTAAGTAGTGTATGTTTGGTGTGGGCATAAAAAAGCGAAGCGAATGTGTGTAGCACCACACATACACCACGAGCGACGAGCACAGGAAACCACTCCAAATGAGCATGGCAAAGAAGAGGATCTTTCGAAGAAAGAGTAAGAATCGTAAATCAAAGGAGGGGTGGATGAAAGTCTGGGAGAATTTGAGATGAAGCCTTATCGATAGGTGCTAAATGTGTATTATTGTTCTTGACAATGAAACACAAAGACAGATATGGATAAGCATAACAAAATCTTACTTGAATAGTCATA
The DNA here is from genome assembly GCA_021806345.1 of Thermoplasmata archaeon. The sequence goes on from JAJZXP010000003.1 coordinate 2,369, forward strand.
TGGCTGCTATTGAAACTCTTTAAAGCCATTATGTAATGAAGCAATTAAGAAAAAATGAATATGATGTAAAGAAAGGTTGGTCAGAAGTGGAAGGAAATTCTAGAGGAACAAATTTAAGTTGGCGTTAGTTTTACTAATATCGAATGGAGTGCCCCTGTCTGTAACATGTAAAATAAGAATTCTCCATCAAACAATGGACTTTAAATGTATTTGGGGTTTCAAGATATAAGTGATCATAGCGTGGTAGCAATTTCAATACCTATGTTGGTGAAAATAATACCC
>JAJZXP010000023.1 GCA_021806345.1 Thermoplasmata archaeon
CCTAAACCCTTCATTAATATCCTGACTATACTGTATCCTCCAGATTCCCTCCACTTCCTCCCTGAACGGGACGATATTCCCATCGTTGTTCTTTACTGTCTTAATTTTTGCCCTGAGAAAGATACAGCCATCAATGAGATTTTTACTCACAAATTCCCATGTTTTCTCCAATTGCATAATTATTGATTTTGGAGATGATCCGCTTCCTTCAATGTAGGATTCAGGATAATTGAAAAGGACAAATGCCACCTTAGGCAATGGAATTTGGGAGGATCTTGACTCAAGTACCTTTCTTAAAATTTCCAAGCATTTTTCATCATATTCAGTCAGATCGGACAGCATTGATTGATCAACAAAGAAGGCAAAGGCTTTTCCATTACTTAGATCCAACTTCTTAAAGTTTTTAACAGATTCAAGCAATTTGCCCGACCAGTCAATTATGGAGACGCTTGTTTTATTTCTTGTATTTTTTGATTCTATTGTAAAGGAAATAGATTGCCCTTTTCCAGATTTAGTTTTTGGAGGAAAAGTGTTCTCAATAATCATATAATTCAGGAGTGATTCCATTTTTTCAATTCCATTCGTGATATCCCAATGGTAATTTGACTCACTTGTTATCTGATCCATGAAATTCAGCAAGCAGGACAGGAAGGTCGTCTTTCCTGAGGATGCTGGCCCAATAAATTCTATGGAATTAAAACTTGAGACATTTACACCGAACTCCACTCCATTCACATCGCTTCCCCTTTTAATCATATCCTGAACATATAAACTATAGGCAGTAGTTCCTTTTTCATTCATCTTTACTTCCCTGAAATTGGAAGTCATAATGGAACCAATTGAAAACGGAATTGCAATCATTAGAATGCCCAGAATGTACTGTACTGCACCCCCGAATTGAATTATGTTGAATGAACTTTCAATATTCAGTACGGAAAACAAGTCAATCCAGATGAGAAAAAATGAAGCAAGCATCCCAGTTTTCTTGGTTCCTGGAGATGCAAATGTTAAAAGAATACTTGATACTGCTCCTAAAATTACCAAAACTGCGACTACAAATATTATTGGAAGTATATTGCCCAGTGTAAACTTTAAAAATAAATATTTGAAAAAAAGGGAGTACGACAGAAGAGTAAGATCGTAATTTGTAAAAATTACGTAAAATATGACTGAAAATGACAGAAATGAAAGAATAATTGCCATAAAGAATCCTTTAACTTCATTGGATATTCCCGAATGAAGACCCCTGGCTGTAACGTAAATAACAGGAAAAATTAACAAAATTTCCTGTAAGAAAAGAGAACTTGGACCTAAAGTGAGAATTAACTGATCTTCAATTGTGAGATCAAATAAGATTCTCAAATTAATGGTTGAATTGGAAGCCAAGTACGTCAGTGGTACCATTATCAAATAGAAAACAGTTAAAAGGAATAGAGCAAGTGCAGGAAAACTTCCCCTTCTCTTCAAGCTTGAGGCATAGTATGAGATTAATGTTGAAAGACAAGCATAAAAAATTACCATCGAAAGAATCAAAAACTCAGATATCATGGTTGTGAGGGTACCTTCAACGAATACGTATGACAAAAATAAAAAACCTAAAGTTGGTCCTGTGGATCTTATAATAAAAAGAGGATCAGCGTTCTTTTCCCTTTTCCTCAGGAATGATCCAAAGAGTGATGTGAATACAATTATAAGAAGGACCTCAAAAAGCATGTAATCATTATAATTTGTCGCAGAAGAAGAATAGATAAGTGGAAGAATAGAAAGAAAAATAAGGCTTCCGGTGGAGAATGACAATAGCTTATATCTCCTATCCTCTTCCATATCTAACCTTCTTAATTTAGCATAGGCGATAAAGTCCGTGAATGAAACCAGTGAAAAACATCCTATGGCATAGATTATCATTATTTTTGTATTATTCGAGAAAGTACCTCTGCCATGAAAAAGGAAAAATGACAAGAATATCATTGACAGCCCAATAAATATAGCAAAAACAAAAGTGTTTTTTCCCTGTGTGTAGAAATGATTCATCCCCCTTCGTGGGTTTTTTCTCCTAATTTCTCTGTTTATCTTCCTGAAAACCCTGCCCTGCACGTATGTAAAAAGAAAAAAAGCAAAGAGAATTCTTGTCTCGGCCGATTGCCCTATATGTGTGGAAAAGCCAAACAGTTCCAATATAAACAGGGCTGTGAATGGGGAAAAACTTATCCCATTAGCCTGCAAAAATGAAATTCCGCTTAGCAAAAAACCAAATAAAAACACTATGCTCAACATTAAGTAGACTTTCCTGAGATTGATACATATTTTTATCCATCCCAATCCGATTCACCTAAATTTTCTGTTTTACATTGTCAGCCATTTCAAGTATTGTATCAGCTTCAGATTTTGTTATCTTGTCCGTCCCCTTGAGTGATAGATTAATTGCCATTGCCGATATTCTACTCTCCAAATTTTCATCACCTACAGTGTACAATTTAAGTTGGTTTAGGGCATTTACCACCTTTCTGGTTTCCATCGTCTGAATATCCCTGATGATTAGTTCAATATTAGCGCTACTTCTCCCCTTTTTGCTTTCAACTTCTTCGTTATTCTGT
>JAJZXP010000296.1 GCA_021806345.1 Thermoplasmata archaeon
ATTTCTCGAATACGATCCTGGACTCAACAAACCCAACCCCATTGGTTAATGCTGGTTCATTTAATGCTAAATTAGAGTATTATTCACCAACACTTTCATACAAAGACAGGGGTATGAATGTTCTATTCTCTTACTTGAGGGAACAAGGTCTTTTACGAAAATCCAATGGTTTCTCAGAAGATTCCTCAGGCAATGCAGGAGCTTCTTTCGCTTTCATGTGTAACGTTCTGGCACTAAGGGGTAAAATTTACGTATCCCAAAATGCCAATAAGAACAAATTAGACCAGATAAGGTCATACAAGGGGGAAATAGTGACAGTGCAGGGGGACAGAAAATCAGTTGAAAAAGCAGCTATGTTTGGTGGAGAGACATATCTGGGTCACCAATACTGGCCCGAGTTTTACGATGCCTTCAGAACCATATCATATGAAATAAGGAACCAGATGAAGGAAATTCCCGAAAATATTGTAATTCCATTTTCAACCGGAACCCTTTATCTGGGTATATTTGAAGGCTTTAACCATTTACTGATGGATGGAAAACTGGATAAAATTCCAACTTTATGGGCGATTCAACCTGAAATTGCAAGTGGAATGTATGACCACCTTAACAATATTAAAAAGGATCAGAAAAGATCAATTGCAGATGCGCTAACTGGAGTCCTGCCCTTAAGATTTGAATACATAGAATCCATAATTAATTCAACTGGAAGATGTGAAACAATAACAGAAAGTGAAATCGTTCAGGCAAAATTGTCATTGGAAAAACAAGGGATAGACTGTGAATACAGTTCCGCCATCACTTTTGCTGCGCTCAAAAAGTTTAATCTTCCTAATGATACTTTGCTGATTCTTACTGGGCACGGCATTAAGAATATCAATCAATAGAAGGGGATTGATTTTGTTTTATCATTTTTCCATTTAGTTCAAGGGAATAGAAAACTTCAGTGCCGCCTTTTCGTGCCAATATGGTTACACTACAGTATCTTTCCAGAGAGAGGTTGATTGCCCTTAAAACCTGCTCTTCGGTTGCATTTGTGTTAATTGAGTATATAAAATGGGCCTTCTTGAGAACCTTGGGTTCAACATCTACCCGTTCTCCTTCTACTCTAACATCCAGACCATCAATTGTTTTGTGCATCTTGTTTAATATTACTAGAATATCTGAAGTCGAACATCCACCCATGGCCATTAAGAGCATTTCTGTCGGAGAATATAGATCCTCACGGGCTGAGAGTGGCTCCCTTATCGTGACATTGGATTTGTGCGGATCCGATGAAGTTAACCCCTTATCTTTCAAATAACTGAACGAAACTGAAAGACTCATTCACTATCCACTTTCTTTAGAAGGATCCCTATTGTTTTCAGTGCATTGAACACAGCGCTCAGTCCTGCAGCTACATCTGGGTCCTTCATCATTCCCATGAGCCTCAGCAGTGAAAAATTTTCTGGTTGTTTAGCACCGTCCACCATTGAAGACCAAATTTCATCGCTGTTATACATCATTACATTTATTGCCTGTTGAGTAGTTTTCCCAGAGAGTGATGCCATCAGGGCCAGAAGCATATTGGCCATTGTAATACCACCAACATGTATTTCCCTCTTGTCCAGAAGTGACGCGATTGCCTTTGGATTACTGGGCATATTTTCTGTCAGTAATTTTTCTAGCAGCTCAATGTTGCCTGAGTCCTTCAGAACTCTAATCATGTTCAGGACACCTAGAAGTGAGTCTTCATCATCCATTAACTCGGAGATCAAAAGTTCCACTTTATCATTTTGATTTTTTTCATTTTCCATCTTAATTCACCTCAAAGATACCCCTGAGAATACCCCCCAAAATATGAATGGTAGGAATATAATTTTAGCAGATAATCGCTTCTGCTTGACCTTCCCTGACTATATTCACCCGTTAGATCAACAGAGAAGCTTGTTGCTCTCTCTTCTGCTTCCAGTAAGTAATCCATGTAAATCCCACTGTGCGAATCTGGTTCAGGATAGCCACTGATGTTATGGGCAATTTTGGCAGTTATAAAATCAACCTGTTCATAATTCATTTCCCAGAAAGAAGATTTGAACTTTGGCCCGAAGCAAGTGATAAAGATTTCAGGAAATCCCTTTATGCTGAGAGTCTTAAAATCCACTTCTACGGGTGATATATCAGATTTCTGGAAATTTGCCTCCTTCATGAAGTTTGTCAATTCTGATGTACCTATCACAATTGGTATATCATATTTTATGGTTTTACCATCTGTAGATGTAAATTCTCTATTCTTCACATTAATCTGCGATAAACTAAATCCAAAAACTTGGTTTATCCCGTTATTTTCCAGAGTACTTACAATTTTTTCCTGTAAATTTTCATTGTCTAGTAATTTTTCATTTGAGGTAACATACGTAACTTTAACATCCTTATCCAGGTCTTTTTCCTTAAAGTAATTCGCAAGTAGAACGCTTAGATTTACTCCTCCCACTGTGCTTTGAAGGCTATTCTTATCCTGATACACTACAACTTCTCCCTTTTTGATCTTTACCACATCCTGTCTCAACTTGAGTGATTCCTGAATAGTTTCAACAGTTCTCATTTCTTCA
>JAJZXP010000436.1 GCA_021806345.1 Thermoplasmata archaeon
ACATCTCCAGGATAAGGGACCTGACAGGTGTAATATCACGATTCAAGACTGTACCCACGATTGTTGACATCCGGCCAGAAAGCATAATGGCCAAAAACATTGATAGAAGATTGAGTATGATTTTCGCTTACTCGGGAAAGAATGCATCCAGTTATGGCGAATCTGTATCGGGTTCAAGAGTCATAAGATGGGATCCAATAGCCAGTTCTCTTGGGAAAATTGCGTATCAGCTTGCAAGGGAGGCCGGTTGGTAATGATAAGGCATGGTGGGCTGATATTGTGTTTGCTGATTTCCACAATTTTCATTTTCCTGTTTTATCTCAGTTCAATCGGTTCCCTGGGATTTTTGTTTCTTTTTGTTATAATTGTTCTCACTTTGTTTTCATCATTAAATGTGAAGGGTAAAAACAATACAAGCATCTCAAGAGTTTCAATTTATAAATTCCTGTTGATTCCCGTAATCCTCACTTCAATTGTACTGTCCAAAGGCTATCTTTACAGATACACACCGTCCATGGCACCTTTAAGCGGAATTGGGACAGTAACAGTATCATTCACTCTTGTTTTTATCGAACTTGCAGTAGTAATCTCCATGGCGGAAGATGCTTCCGGAAGAATGAAGTCATTTCTTCTTCCAAATGGTTACCTCGGAATGGAGATTGATTCTGAAATGTATATTTTCAAGAAGAGTGTTATATCAATGGCAGTTTTATCAACAGTTTCCGGTGCAGGTTTCATACTTCTCATCACTTCCGCGCCATCACTGGACATAGGGTTCATTCCAGCAGTCGTCCTCTTCTTTATAGTGTTCATACTTATCATCGCTTTTGCATTGAAGAAGGAATCTTAACTTTCTATCTGTTGCAATTAGAAATCTATAAATAAAGTAAATGTCTGTGGTGCTTGCGGTATTATGCAAGAAATCATTTGCAACATCGAATTTCTCAAGGAAGGGGATGAATTTCTGGCCAAACTCAGAACTGAGATAGGAGGTCTCATGGAATACTCTGGTCTCTCATTTGAAGAGGTGCTTAACCAAGTAATTCTAGAACTGGAAGAAGAATTTTAGTCATTCTAATTTTTGTCATATTTTTTCGTTCGTACCAAAACACATAAGAACAACTTGATTATTTATTGAGTATGAAGGCTCTTTACGTAGCAGTTGCGATACTGCTTGTGGTTAGCGTTCCATTTTTCGCAGGAAACCAGTCCCATGGACAACTGATCTTTAGCAAATCTCCCGATATCAACTTAAATGTATCAGGGAAAAATATCTCAGTAGAATTATCCCATCCAATCTACAGCGGGTTCAATTTAACAAATATTTCAAAATTGCCGAATCAGTTAAACCAATCTAAGAACAGGACTGAAGGTGTAATGGATTTCTGCCATTATACCTCTAAGAAGAACGGAACATTATCCTTCATTTACACTTATCAGACAAGGGAGTCAATATTTTCAATACCAAGCACTATTTCCTACTCTTCCTATCAAAAATTTCCATTAAAACCATATGCATACCTCTACGTCAATATGACAATAAGCATAAACAAAATGGTCGGGAATATCACTTTGCCCACCAGTCAGGGCTACATAATTGCAGCGGGAAACAATTCACTGGAAATAAATTATTCAATTCAGTCCCACATTACGAAAAAAATGAATTTCAGTTTAGTTGTACCAACCTTCTTCAAATCAAATCACCTCTTCCCTGTAAGTAATTTTACAAACGAAAGGGAATTCCACAAAACCCAAAGAATGTACAATGGACTTAGGGTCGGGTTACTGAAGGATTCTTACATTTCGCTTGAATTTAACAGGACATTCATCGAGAATGGACAAACAAAGCTTTTGGTTGATAGAATGATGGGGGGAAGCCAATCATTCAACGGAGCGGTATTTCTGTATTTCCCAATATCGGGCCAGTACACCAACATAACATATGATCCATACCTCACACTCCCGATAAAGAATATCGAAACAAACCTTACCGTAGCTTATCTTCCCCAGGAAATTGAGAATATAATGATAAACAATTCAATATTTCTGGGTGCAGGCATAGCAGCGGGCGTGGCAATTATTAGTACTTCCTATATCTTTTATAGAAGGTCAAAATAATTTCTAACTTTCATCATCATCCAACAAGTCAATGAGGCTTTCGGCCAGTTCTTCCATGAATGTATTCTTGGATTTTTTCAAATATTCCTTGACCATTCCGGGATTTCTGAGAGTCAGTAATCTATCTTTTTCAACTATTATATTATCTGTTTTCATCTCCGCAACCCCCTTCTCTATTTTAGCTCGGTCATTTAGCTTTTTTTCTAAAAACTCCCTGCTTACACCCTTCTTTCTCAAAATAATAATAATAATTCTTCTGTTAAGCTTATTTCTGATGTGAAAACTCAATCTCTTTTTTTCCACATCTGATGTGGCCATAACAAAGTATCTTTTGTATCTGCCATCTTTTTTGGTTATTATTTCCTCTTCCTTCTCCATTTTGTACAGGTGATATTCAAGTTGTCCTATGGAGAAATCCGT
>JAJZXP010000464.1 GCA_021806345.1 Thermoplasmata archaeon
ATTTGAGGTTAAGATGGAGGATGAATCATATATGGAAGATTTTATTTCATCCGCAAATGGTAAATATGTTTCAGATGTTATTTACTCACTTTTCCTGAATCTATTTCAACCGGATATGAAGATCAACGTTGTTGGTAAAAATCAAGATAGTATCTTTGAAAGTATCACTACACTGGAAAAGTTACTCCCATCATGGGTAATACTAAGTTACTCCACTTACGTATATCCAACAGAGGAAAGCGAACCGTTTCTGGCGTTGAAATGCAGGGACTCTAAGTCTCTGCATTCCGGTGAAATTATAATTGATTTTGGTTCCATGAGTGTGGCACTTCCGGGTGAAGATAAATTCATCCGAACAATTGCAACCTACTATGAGAGGATGATAAGGTCGGGTGAAATTTTCAAGATTAGCGCAAAGTTCATGGATGATATCTCTCGAGATCCCATTGATTTTCTGATTGGAGAAGTAATAATGAATATCTGTAAAGGAGAGGATCTAGATCTGGCTTTAGATACGGCACTAATGGTATCTGAACTGAATTCTTACGGAAAAAGTGAACAATACTATAAGATGATCTCAGATATTATAGTAAATTCAAATTTTAAGGCCGACCTGGTTAAAAAGCTGATCAGTTATCTTGTAGATAAGAATGATAAAATTTTCTCGGAGGGAGGGCAGGGTTTATTTTTTATGGAGACCCTGGTAAGGGCAGATCCAAAGTCCGAAGCAGGCAAAATGATAACAGAATATATCGAAGGTCTTATTAAACAAAAGGGAAATACAATCACAGACAAATTGGTTTCAGTTCTTATGACAAAGCAATCAGAAATATCAATGGCAAAGTCACTTATGTCTGCCATTCCATATGCATACAAGTCATATGTGAAATTTATAAATGATAACAATTTAACATACGAAATTCTTGAAAAATCCACGAACATTCTGGGTGAATTTGAAAATACAAGGCAAAATCTTTTCAAATTGTTCGAGAGCTATATTCTGGCCCACAATGATACTGACCAAGACCACATTATTATGGCGTTAAACCTACTTTATTCAAATAGGGACATCTTCGATGAAAAAAAGATTAAAATCCTTCTCGCAAGTCTTGAAAAGGCTTTGGGGAAGAGAAAGGTACTGATAGCTCCAGATCTCAGAAGAACAATGGAAAGATTTACTACGGATCTGGAAAATCATTCTGACGAGAAAAAGAGGTTTCATTTTAGGTGAGAAAAATGGCAAAAGATTTGGAAATGAGGAAAGTTGGAAGTATGGCAGCTCTTGTAATTAAAGATTGTAAATACGTGGAGAAAATGAGAAATATTACAGAAATGGAAAGAAATTCTGCCAAATCAGCCAGAAAAGTTGCAGAATCCACTCTAAGAATGAGCGATATTTTGAGAATCAAGGAAAACTTACTTATCTCAATGAGGACGCTTCTTGAGTTGAAAAAACTTCCAAAAAAATCAAGCGAATCAATAATGGCCTATAAATCAAAATTAGAGGACGAAATGAAAGAATCCAAAAGGGACGTGAAATTAGAGTCCGTTCTAAAAATGGTCAAATCTCAAAACACCGAGGAAAAGAGTCAGGGGTTTCTGGATCTCAGTCATCATATCAAATTAAAGTGGAACAGTGAAGTAATGAACTATGTATCAGAAGCTGTTGAATGTCTCTGTTCAGATAATGAGAATCTCGCCACTCATTCCGGCATGTTCCTTCTTGAAGCAGTTATTTACGATGAAAATATTTTTTCAATTAATAGGGATAAAATCCTGGGATGCATTAACTCCAAGTTCCCTGAAGTCAGGGCACTTGTTAGCCTGATTTGCTCAAGAGTGGAAGACTTAAAGGCAATTCAATCCCTGATAACACTATCATCAGACAGAAGCAGTGTGAACGTCAGAGAACTGGAAATTCCGGACCAAATGACCTCTTTTCAAAGAAATGGTGATATGGCAATTATTGCGGACATAGTAAAGGATTCAATTTTTCAGATTGTTGATTCTACTAAGGATCCATCAAATTATTTAACTATGTCAGTTTCTTATTACTTGTCTGGAACAAAAAAGGAAGGTGATGAGCTTTCCATAGTGTTCAAGATCAGACCAATTGTGAGAATGGAGAAGTTGACCCTAAATCTCAGCTCATTGCTTCCTGCATTCGATCTTGTTGGCCAGCCAGAGATCATACTTTCGGATTTAGAACCTAACGCTTATCACGAAAGAGAGGTACGAGCAATTCCCATGAATTCCGGTCACCTAAGAGGAAGTGTCATGCTTTTAACCTCCAATGGGTGGAAGGGAGAAATTGTGATAGATGAGATATTCGAAGCAAAACCGAGACCGGTTCCCATAATGAATGACCAGGAAGTACAGGCAAAACAGAATAACGAAGAAGTTGAAAGCAAAAAGGGGAGAAGTAGCGCTAATATTGAACTAATCATCAGGGATATTCAGACGATGGAAACCAGAAAGGTGGTAAATGCCCTAAACCAACTTAAATTGTATACTGTTGGTGATGAAAATTTGGAGA
>JAJZXP010000445.1 GCA_021806345.1 Thermoplasmata archaeon
CATCCCTCTGCTTAATTCCATAAGATTTTCTGGTGTCTGGGATGATACCTGCCCGGATGATTCACCAGTAATTATTCCACAATAATTCTTTTCTATACAGAATTTTTCAGCCATGTTGTAGATAAACTTCTTAAAACTTACATTGCCATATCTCATTTTTCCCCTGAAAAGATACTGATCCATAAGGCGTGTTATATCGAGTATATATATGTCTGGATCGTAGCCATTATACCATCTATCATACAGCTTTCCTGCAGCCTTCAAAAACTCAACTGTGTCAACCGGGTGGGCCATTGATATGAATAGTATATCTGCAGGTGAACCTCTCCTCATCATCATCCAGGTAGCAACTGGTGAGTCAATTCCACCTGATACCAGTGATATCATCCTTCCTTCAGTGCCCAATGGAAGGCCACCGGGGCCTTCAAACCAGCTCTTGATAATATACGCCCTGTTGTCTCTTATCTCCACCTGTATTTCCACATCAGGTTCAGTAAGATCAATGCCTGCTGAATAACTGAATAGAGCGTCTCCGATCATCCTGTCCATTTCTATGGAAGTAAAATTATGATTGCCGGATCTTCTCACACGTGAAGCGAATGTTTTTCCTGATACCTTTTCTGAAAATATGTGGGTCACTTCACTTATAATTTCCTTCGGGTCTTTGAATGTCATGAAAAATACTTCAGAGAAAGACTTGATTCCCATAACGTTCTCCAGTGAATTTTCAGCATGCAGATCTGTTATAGCATAAATTCTTCCTCTTTCCCTGTAAAATTCACCGTGAATATTGTTTTTCCTGAGGGCAAACTTCATGTTTTTAATAAGCCTGAGCTCCATGGAATTTCTTGTGCTCTTGCCCTTCAAGCCAATTTCAGAATATCTTATGAGATAGAGTCTCTTGTTCTTCAAATCCTGATCCCAGTAAATATTGGCGTTTCCTTTGTTATCCATTTTCTCGCTTCCACCTCCCTCAATCTCTGTGTAACCTTCATCCATGAATAAAGGTCATCTGTTTCATATAGAACGACAAACTCCTGATCACCAATACCGAATGAATATGTGGTATATGACAGAATATCTTTATTATTCTCATCAGTCATTGCAATTTTGATGTGTTCATCCATAACTTCTTTTCTTTTCTCGTATGGAAGTAGATACCAATCGTTTGATTTTGACATAGGATAGATAACCAGGTATTTTCGTGTGCTATTTCTAATCTGATCCTCAATATTTAATGAGTTCTTCAGATACGGAGACCTTTCATATATTGAAAGATAGCTTTGAATGATATCCAAGGAAAACTTATCAAAAATATTTCTAATACTCTCCTTTAAACTTATAAAAGAATCTGGTGAATCTGCGGTACACCATATAATGTAGTCAGAATCTGCCCTTAAGGATTTGTACATATTACATGTCTTAATTTTGTTTTTGATTGTAAACTGTTCTTTCAATTGCTGTTCGTCAATCTCGGAACGAGAAGAATTTTTAAGTACAACAATGAAAAAATATAATTCTTTTACCGTTTGCATAATACCTCATTACTTGAAAAAATTAAATGTTTTTGATAACAATATTAAAAAAATAAAAAAATTTAAAAATTAATGGTATAAAAAAAATATTTAAGTGGTTGGACCGGAAGAGTATATTACTGAGCCAGAGTATGTTAATTGTACAGTTACTGAATTAATCTGAGAAGTTCCAGCAACTGTTATTTCATAATCAGAACCTCCAGTGAAATATGGTGTTGAACTGGTGAATGTTGCAGGGCTTGTTAAGGTGCCACCAAGATATCCAGAGTATGTGTTTATTACACCAGTAGCATTTGTTAAGGTTAATGTAATAGCTATTTTAGAACTGCTTACATTGCTTGCTGAAAATGAACTGACATTTAGAAATAAAGATGTTGTATAGGAAGAACCTGAACCAGTCGAACTAAATTGTGTAGAGACGCTTGCCGTTGCTGCAGAACCTGATGCTCCATGCGTGAATCCCCCAAGTATTGTGACCAGTGTTGCTGCAAGAACCACGGTTATGGCTATGAGCAATATGGTTGCAATTATTGGAGAAACAGCCTTATCGTTTTTTGTTATTATTCCTTTCATAGTGATCAGTAAGAATTAAAAAGCGTATTTAACAATTCCCATTTAAGAAAATTCGCCACAATATTTTATAATTATATATAATAAAAAATTTAACTGAATATCACGTGACTTTATATTTTATATTTTTCTTTACCGTCAAATATCGATATTCAGGCTATTTTTTTAGACTATTGGCGTGGATAAATTTCCATTTCAACATCTAATCAAATTTCAAGACTCTCCAAATATCCTTCCAATTCCAATTTATAATCAATTTTCATTCACGATTTATCCCTTTGCAAAATAGATAATAATTGCGTTCTTCATAATATCTGCATTTACTGGTAAGAATAGCTCTCTTCTGTCTTATGTATCTAATTGTATATCAGAAAACATAGACAAGTCTAGAACTCCATATCCTTTCTCCAATGCAATAAA
>JAJZXP010000036.1 GCA_021806345.1 Thermoplasmata archaeon
TTATGAGGAGATTATGGAAAAATCCGAGAAAGTTCAGTACAGAATCATAAGTGCGAATACGATAAACCAAATGATGGAAAAAACTACCATAAACGTTATAGAGGAAACATACGCAATCGAACTGATTAGGAATTCCAATTCTAACTTAGTATACGTTGACGCATTTGACGTAAAAGAAGATCGACTCAGCCTGAAACTGTCGAAGATGACAGAGAAAAGTATCATATGCAGGCATAAGGCAGACTCGATTTTTCCCGTGGTCTCTGCGGCTTCCATAGTGGCGAAGGTGATAAGAGACAGAGAAATTTTAAAAATTGAGAAAAAATATGGTTCGATTGGAAGTGGGTATCCGTCTGATGAAAGGACAATATCCTTCCTTTCCAGGGCGATAAGTGAAGGGGAAGATTTATCGAAAATAGTCAGAGTCAGGTGGAGCACTTATACAAGACTTGTGAATCAGATAAAACAGAAAAGATTTTAAGAAGGTCAGAAAATTCATTAGGTTAAAGTATAGTTCTGAATTGCTACCCTGTGCCAGACGAAATAGATGAAACAGATGAACTTAGAAATAGAGATGAAATTGCTGATGACTATAACGAGCGAGGAATATCCTTCTTCAACCTCAGAAAATATCCAGAAGCCATTAAGGAGTTTACAAAGGCAATTAAGACACTTTCAAATGATCCAGATTATCACTTCAACAGAGGCTTAGCATATTATTCCATGAGAATGTACGAGCAGGCAGTAGTTGACTATAAGAATGCAATAAAAATCATTGATGACAACTCCGATTATTATAATGCTCTGGGGGCGGCCCTGGAAGATTCGGGAATGCTAGAGGAATCCGTAGAAGCATTTAACAAGGCAATCACCATCGAATCAGATATCCCTGATTTCTATTACAACAGAGGGAATGCTCTCTTCAAGTTAGGGAAGAAAGACGAAGCACTAAGGGATTACTCGGAAGCAGTTAGGCTTAACAGCATGGATCAGATATTTGTCTACAAACGATATCAGGTTTTAATGGAGATGGGTAAGTTTGAAGATGCACTGAAAGACATAGAAACTGCTATAGGAGTTTCCCCGGAGAATGGGACTTACCATCTATTGAAAGCGGACACATTAGTGGAATTGGGTAAAAAGGAAGAGGCAAAGAAAGCACTTAATGAGGCATCCAAGTATAATGTCGATCCGAAAGAAATAGAGGAAAGGAAGCGACACCTAAATTGAGTGAAGAAGTAGAAGAAAAACAGGAAAGCAAGGCTCACATCAATTTGAGGGATTACCAGAAAGAGGCAATAAATTTCATTATTGATTCGCTCAACAATGGGAAAAATCCCATAGTTGAAATGCCAACTGGGTCCGGTAAAACTTTAGTCGGTCTTATTTCAACTCTAAAGTATGCAAAATCAAATGGGAAAAAGGTACTCTATCTGTCCAGAACAAATTCCCAGCAAGAGCACATATTACGGGAGATAAGATTAATTAGAAAAGAAATTGAATTCAATGCTTTAGCGATGCAAGGAAGGATAAACATGTGCCCCCTTTACATGGAAATAGAAAAGGACGAGGAGTTTTCCGCAGAGTCCCTGTCTAAAATGTGTAGCTCCAGAAAAAAGAAAACGTTGGAGAGAAAGGAAGGAGGATGCAAGTACTATAATGACGAAATCAAATCAGATGAAACCAAGAATACCATACTAAGCTCATCATTTTCCCCACAGGAGATATTTTTTCGACTTAAATCAAGAACCATATGTCCCTATGAGTCCATAAAATTTGCAATGAGAGATGCAGATCTTGTGGTAATGCCATATCCCTATTTCGTCAATTCTATTCTTGCCCTGAGTACAATCTATAACTGGAGAACATCAAGGGAAAATATAATTGTTCTAGTCGATGAAGCGCATAACCTGCCGGAGATCGCAAGAGAAGAAAATTCTCTCAAGATCACTTCCCATATGATTGATCTAGCAGAGAGAGAGGTTATAGATCAGGGAGACCCTCAACTGCTTCCAGGAATCCACGCGTCTGATTTTGCTGATGCAATAAGGGAGGCATTGATAGAAATTGGAAGGGACCTAAATGAAAACAGAAATGAAAAGAGGATAATGTTCAGAGAAATCTTCGACACTATGGCAATTTACCTTAAGAAGAATCCAGAGGATGTGGACTATCTGGTTGAATCACTTTTATCATTGGGGGATCAGGTAGAAGAAAGATTGGAAAAAGCCGGGAGAGTTCCAATGTCAAGAGCAAAATCACTTAGTGAGAAACTGAAATTCATGATGCACGGCGAGGAAAACAATTACATATGCACAATATCTAGAGACGGAAACATGTCTCTGGAAGCATATTGTTTAGATCCATCGATAATGCTGGAGCCAATGTTCAAGTCACAATCAGTACATCTTTCTGCAACTCTGGTCCCAGTTGAAATGTATATAGACATCACCGGAGTTACTAATGAAACCGTGAAAATCTTCAAGGACATATTTCCCAAAGAGAATCTAAGGGTTCTATATTCTAAAGAATTAACAACAAAATATTCAGAACTGAATTATGAAATGGCCACAAGATACGCGAAAGAGATTCTGGATTTGATAGCTATGAATCAGAAAAAAACAATCGTTTTCTTTCCATCTTTCAACACAATGCACTTCATAGAGTCGAAAATGCCATCCCTTGATCATTTATCGGAACATCGTGGTATGAATCAAATTGAATTCAACATTCTAATGAATGAGTTTAAAAATAAACAAAAGCCAATTTTTGGTGTCATGGGTGGGCGTCTCTCTGAAGGGATAAATCTTCCTGGCAACCAGTTAGAACTGGTTGTCATCTGTGGGATACCGTTTCCAAAACCTACAATAAAACAAAGGGCATTGGCCGCATATTACGATATGAAATTCAGGGCAGGTTGGGAGCACGCATTTCTTGCACCTGCCATCACCAAAGTGAGACAGGCCATTGGTAGGGTGATAAGATCAAAGGATGATATTGGGGTCGTTGTAATTCTGGATTCCAGAGCAGAAATGCTCTTTCCTTATATATCACCAACCCTAACAAAGGATCCTGCACCCGATGTGAACATTTTTTTCAGGGAAAAGGGAATTTAAAAGTCACATAAGATTAATTACAAACACTGTTATCATATAACCATGGAATCAGTTAGTGCTCTCAATCTTATACCTGGCACTATGGCAAACTGCTATGATCTGACGTTGGATGGGAAGAGATACTTAATAGACTGTGGCATGAAAGGAAGTGGCAAGAAGATAATAAGTTATTATAAAAATCTTAATTCAAAACCTGATGTCATAATGGTCACGCACTATCACATGGATCATATAGGAGGATTGAAAATGATAAAAGAAAGGTTTGATCCTATAGTCTATGTTCCAGATGGAGAGATAAATGTGGTGAAGGGTAAGGAAAATATGGTTCCAACGAAAAGTCTAATGTCTAGAGTTATTTCCAAGATAATAAAGCCAAAACCTGTAGAAGATATCCACCCAGTTTCACAGATGGTTGATCAAAATGTAAAGGTAATCTCAACTGGCGGGCACACTCCCGACAGCCGTTCATACTATTTTCCGCTAATCAATGTCATTTTCGTTGGAGACTCAGCAATTCAGGGAAAGGACGGAATCGATGTGAATAGGACATTCACTCTGGATTATTCAAGGGCAATGAAGTCTATTGAAGTTATAAAAGGTCTAAAGGGAGTAATGGTATACCCCGGTCACGGGTCGCCATATCAAATTGAAAAGTGATATGAATGGGCATATTCTCAAGGCTGAATTCAAAAGGAAAAATAAACAACGAATCAAGAATGGCCGATGTGGATATGCTAAAGGAAGAATTGAGATTTCACCAGGTCAGAAGAATAGAACCAGATGAAATCAAAAGAGCCATGGAAATTTCCCAAACATCTCTTTCAGAAAGATATTCAAAGGAACTGATGCATGAGATATACACTTCTTGGCCCGATGGATTTCTTGTGTTTTCAACAGGATCTATAATATATGGTTTCCTTGCCTCAAGAAGAATTTCAATTTCTGAGTCTAGAATTCTCATGCTCGCAACAATTGAACCCTACAGAAATTTAGGAATAGGCGGAGAACTCGTAGAAAAATTTCTCCTAACCTGTGGTCAATACGGTATCATAACCATAAGACTTGAAGTTCGCACAGATAATAAAAAAGGCATTGAATTCTACCAAAAACATGGGTTTATCGTAACATCGATCCTCAGGAATTACTACAGCGATGGTTCAGATGCATATGTTATGTGGAAGCAATTAGTCTGAAATTACTTCAAGTCTTGTTGAATGGTTGGGTCTCAGAATTAATTTTCCCTCTATCTTAAACACTGAACCTGAAGAATAGACATCTTTCTTTCCACCATCTATTATTCCATCTCCCACCATGAATCTTAGAAGATTTCCATCTTCCTTTGATATACTTGCCTCATAATCTTCCTTGACCAGATACTCCATTATTCTTATTTTTTCATTGGAATAGATTTCCTTCCTGTATCCGTACTCAGTGTCTTCCCTTCCCTTATACTCCTTTCTCGCCTGCTCCAGTTCTTTTTCGCTGTCAACACCGATCCACAGAGCATCCTCCTTGTATGCTCCAAGAAGCCTTTTCTTGGATATTTCTGGAAATGCAGTAATCTCCACATCCTTTCCATTGTATTCCTCAAAGAATACATCTTTCGTGGAGTTTTTTATATAATATAATCCAGAGTTTATGTAGTGATCGAGCACGGGTTTTTCCCTGAAAGAAACAACCTGATCGCCATTTGTTTCTACTATACCATAGGGGCTCTTCATCCTTGTCACAAGCATGACCATACCAAATGATGATTGTTGGGAAAAACTGGCGAAATGTTTGAAATTAATATCTGTTATGGTGTCGCCATTTCGCAGTATAAGATCCTCTCCATCAAGTTTTTCTAGTAGATTCCTAATGGAAAAAAGAGTTCCCATGGGTTTTTCTTCCTTTAGATAATGGAATCTAATCCCATTGTGCACTTTTCCGTATCTCTCCTCAATCTTCTCCCCGAGATGACCTGAAAGTATGTATACATCCTTTATTCCGAGATACTTGAAATCAAGAATTTGTCTATCCATAATGGTAAAATTGTTTTTTACCTCCACAAGTACTTTTGGTATTTCGTCTGTTATTGGTTTCAGTCTCTTTCCGTAACCACCTGCAAGAATTGCACCAACTATCATCTATTTCACTTCCATTAGTTTTAGCGAATATTTTATTATTTGTTTATAATCTATGAACTAGAAAGTCACCATCTTTCATGCTGCGGATGAATTGTGATACATCTATGGAGAGTTAAGTAATTGTAAACACCGGTTACAATTTCCCCTGCAATTTTCTCTATACCCATTCCATTTTCATGCATGTTTTTAATCATTCACCAGACCATGCAATTAGGACCACTGTTCATGTAAAAACATGGGTCAAATTTAAGTTGGCGAGAGGGGTGAATTTTATTCCAGCGAAAATGCACAAGAATGATCCGGCGATTACACTAAAGGATGTCTAGGAGTTGCTACTCTATGAATCAGGAACCTCAAATCCCTTGGGATGGAAAGGATGTCAGCTGCCCGGGTAAAAAATAATCAAAATAGATGCAGAGACCTTGCTCCGTCTGTGAATCCATCTAGGGTTTCTAGTAAATCTTCTGTAGTATGAATTGCTGATGGCATGACTCTTATTCTTGCAGTTCCCTTAGCCACAGTTGGAAATACTATTGGAGAAGCAAATATATTCTTTTCCTCATAAAGGAACTTGCTTAGTTGCTGTGTCTTTTTCTCATCCCCAATCACAACAGGTGTAATTGGGGTTTTAGTAGATGTCAGTTTGAAGCCACGCTCTCGGAATCCTTTTTGAAGAAACTCTGTATTTTTCCAGAGCTTTTTAACTAGGGTCTCATCCTTTTCCATAATCTCTATTGACTTCATGACACCTGCTGCGTCAGCAGGGTTCAAACCACTGCTGAACAAGAAAGGTCTTGCTCTCTGCTTAACCAGATCAATCAGTTCAGCACTTCCTGCAACAAATCCCCCCATAGATCCCAGTGCCTTTGAGAAAGTGCCCATTTCAACTTCCACCTTCCCATTCAAGTTAAAATGATTTACAATTCCTCTTCCACCTTCCCCCAGAACTCCCTCTCCGTGGGCATCGTCTATATATAGCATAGTATCATATTTTTCTCTCATGTCAGCCAGTTCAGAGACAGGAGCAATATCTCCATCCATACTGAACACGCCATCTGTCACTATGAGGGATTTTTTTCCATCCTTTCTAAATTCTTTCATCTTTTTTTCCAGATCATCGACTGACTTGTGGGAATAAACAACTTTCTTTGCAGAACTGAGGCGCATACCGTCTATTATACTCGCATGATTCAATTCTTCGCTGAATATAACATCCTCTTTCCCAACCAGAACAGGAATCGTTCCAATATTAGCAAGCAATCCCCCCTGAAAAACTAGAGCAGCTTCCATGTGCTTAAATCTGGCAAGTTTTTCCTCCAATCTGGTGTGAATTTCCATAGTTCCCGCAATTGACCTAACAGCACCCGCTCCCATTCCAAACTCATTAAGGGCTTCTATCGCTGCCTTTTTAATTTCTGGATGGTTCGCGAGACCCAAGTAGTTGTTTGAGCACATATTCAAAACTTCCTTTCCTTCTATTTTCACTCTGGAACCCTGTGCGCTTTCCAAAACCCTAATTGGAACATATCTTCCAGCTTTCTTCAAATCTTCAATTTCGCTGGAAACCCAATCCATATTAACCATGGATAATCATCACAACATTGCTAAAAAGATTCACATGTTTTTATATTCTATAGAAACAAACTTCAAACCTATCACCATTGAAAAAAATTTGTCGGGCCTTAAGAGACCATTCATATTAAATAAATTCTAATTAAGGCAAGAATCCTATGGTTCCGTTTGAAAGTATAACCTCTTATTGTTTCTTCCCTTGTTTTCTATTTTCAGCAGTTTAATTGTTCCTATTTCACTGGTGTTTTTTACATGGGTGCCACCATCAGCTTGAGCATCAATATCCTGTATTTCTATGATTCTGACCACTGCAAGATGCCTTAACAGCTCTCTTCCCGGTTCTGTTCGGGCTAGATTTGGAACTTTTAAAGCCTCCTCACTTGGAAGGTATTTAACATGTATATTATGCCCCTCTTTAATAGCATCGTTTACTGTACTTATTATATTATTCACATTCTCTTTCGTGAATTCTTCTATAGAAAAATCCACCCTTGCCCTATCTTCATAAATCTGGCTGCCGGTTATCAATCCATTTTTGATTGGCATATTATTTATAAGTCCATCCATCAGATGAATCGCTGAGTGAAATTTCATGATCCTGTACCTTCTTTCCCAATTGATAGTACAGTGGCAGAAGTCGCCCTCCGATAACCCATCGGTATTTTTCATTTTATGAACAACATCATCCCCATCCTTTACAGTGTCCAGAACTTCGTAATTTCTCTCTCCGCACCTGATTATTCCTGTGTCTCCTGGCTGTCCCCCGCCAGCTGCGTAAAATACCGTACGATCCAAAATTAAGTCATTTCCTGCAATTTTAATTATTCTAGCTTCGCATTCCTTCATGTAGGCCTCGTTAAGGTATAATTTCTCAGTCATAAGTTATGATTGAATTATTCTATTTATACATCCCTTTTAAATGACCAGCATTTTCACGCATTTCCGCGGGACATGATGTTGTTCCAGATGAGCAATATCCTCATTTCCCTCCATAATCTGTTTTGAAAGAAGAATATCTGCAGAAAGGGAAAAATGGAGAAATCTTAAAAGTCCCGGAGGGCTTCAGGTTTACGAAATCAAAATGGGACAGTTCCTTTGAGTATGTTATGGGTATCTTTGCAATCCTTTCTCCTCTAATCGCCACATACATAATATCCAGGTTACTGTCCAGGAGCCGGCTAACTTGGGTGTTCATACCTGTTAACTTCGCTGTTGTGTTATTAACACCATTTTTGATGCTTAGGTTTGTTGGAATTAATGCAGAATTTTATCTTATTCTAATCTCAGTTTTAATATATTCAACAGTTTTCGTTCCTTTCCTAACATTCATATTGAGGTCTCGTAGAATCAAATATGGATTTCAGGGCAAATGGAAAATTCTCGAGGCACTCAAACATCACAAAATTCTTTATATCTCTTCATTTCTTTTTTATGTTTATTTTGACTTTTATTTCTGGACATTTGCATTCAGGTTTTCAGACTCTCAGGTGAACTATCTTTTTTACATCTTTACAAGTATACTTACGCTTTATTACCTCATTCTCGGAATTGGAATTGCAAAAGTTGGAATGGAAACAAAGAAGGAAAGAAAGCTCCAATTCAAGGAATCTGTAAACTAGGGAAATTAATCCAACAAGATTAATTAGATTATTTTCCATACACAACCATGAACTTACTTGGGGCTAAATTGAGGATAGCCACTATACTCGCGGGAATAGCAATTGCATTCTTAGCCGCTCTTATCATCTCAGCCATCTCATACGAATTCATAGGGATATCATTCTCATTCGGTTTCTTCGGACTACTTTTGATTTTAGTACTGATAATGGATATAGCTCAATACCTCTTTTCTCCATTTATAATCGGGAGACTTCAACATCTAACCAAGGTTAATCCATCAGATCCGAACACTGCTTGGCTTTATTCATCACTACAGGAGGTTTGCATTTACAACAATCAGAAAGTCCCCACTCTGTTTATTGCTGAGACTCAGGCTCCAAACGCATTCGCATACGGTTCCATAATTTCTGGAAGACGAATGGCTGTTACCAGAGGACTACTTAACCTGCTCACAAAAGACGAGGTAGAGGCAGTTATGGGACATGAGATAGGGCATTTAAAACATCACGATATCGCATTACTGCTTGCCATTGGGCTTATTCCAAGTATTGTATTCTACTTCGGATATTCGATGCTTTTTGGAGGTGGAAGAAAGGGGGGAAACGGGAGCATTATACTGATTGCCATAGCAATGATGGGAGTGAGCTTTGTCTTCAACCTGATGATCTTGGGAGTAAACAGAATGAGGGAGTCTTATGCTGACGTTAATTCTGCCCAAAGTATACCCGGGGCCAGTACAAATCTCCAAACTGCCCTCGCAAAAATAGTCGCTTCAACACCACCTCAAAGAAAAAAGATGAATAGAAACACTTCGAGCAATACTTCAAGCATGCTAATGTTCAGTGGGTTTGATCAGGGAGTAAGAGAAGAGCACAGGAAGTTAATTGAAGAATGGAAACAAATGAAGGTTAAAATGAGGCATTCAATATTCAGTGATCACCCTCATCCAGCAAAAAGAATACAGCTGCTTGAGAAAATGAAAGAAAGAGGATACAAATAATATTTTCACAAAAAATTTAAATTTTTAAATAAACTAAATTTCATTGGTTAGTTTTAATCTTCACGATTAAAAACTTAAGGTTTTTCTTTCGGTATCACTGGAGGAACTGTTCTCATATAATAAGCTACTAACACCAAGCCTAAAATGATTATGAATGAATACAGCAGTCCATTAGATCCTAATAAACCTGGATTGAAAAAAAGAAGAAATGCCAGTGCAATAATAAACAATATATTTGAAACAATTCTCAATGGAGATGGAAACGGGTTCAAATTTTGGACAATGCTTTTGTCAAAATATCCAACCAGAGCAACGTAGACAAGCATGACTCCCAGGGTATCTTCATTTTCCACTGCAATGAGAATATCCGTATTTTTTCTACTCAATTTTCCTATTGTGCCATTTTTGCCAATAATAGTTGCTTCAGCATTTGCTTCTCCTCTGGTTACTGATGCAAGTTCATTAACTTTTGTAATATAGGATTCACCGAGGTAGTTGATGTTCAAATTTCTCATTATATTACCATCTTTTCCGTTAAATCCATATATCTTGAGTCCAAAACCACTTCTTCTAATCTGAATATTCCATTTTCCAGTAATGCTGATAGAGAGAGATCCCAAAAAACCGGATTTACCTATTTTGACATACGTATCATTTTCTTCGTTTTCCAAGAACACACTACCATTTCTGTACAGAAAATTCATTGTTCCATATTTTTTCCAATATCTATTATCTTTTCTATAATTTTTAATTTAACCTTTATTCCAATGCCTTATTCCAAATTCGGTTTTCCCTATCTCAATTCTTCAGATAACTGAAGAAGCAAAATGAAAGAACGACTTTCAGTTCAAGCGGTCTCTGATTTAATTTTGTCATTCCTTTATATTGGCCTTACTGAATTTTTTTAACAATGTAACACTTTGAGGACTAAAAATTTATTAAAAATTAAATAGGAAAATGAAATGGGTATTTTTAGGGTCAAATGAAAATTTGGAATGAAGCAACAATTTTAGCCGATTTCCTGTGTATTATCTCGAAAAATTCTAAGGGAGGCTGCCAGAATTGAGAAGATACCTTCTTCTCGAGGATGGAACATCCTTTGAGGGGAGGGCATTTGGTTCATTCGTTGAAAGATCAGGAGAACTAGTTTTTAACACATCCTTTACAGGATTTTATGAAATAATGACCGATCCTTCATATGGTGGGCAAATTATTATTTTTAACTTCCCCTCAATGTTTTACTATGATTTTAAAATGGATATTCCACAGAGCAACGGAATCAGCACGAGTGGAGTAGTGTTCAGGGATGGTAACAATCCCTCTGGGAAATATTTTAATCTCATAGATAGGCAAATGAAAATAGAGGGAATTCCGGGAATACACTCTGTTGATACGAGGAAGCTTGTAAAAAAAATCAGAGACAGCGGAAATATAAGAGGAATTATTTCCAACTCAGATAGGTTTCCTGACAAATGGGAAGAAATGAACACAAAACAACTTATAAGGCAGTTCAGTACAAAGAGTAATTATTCTGTTTTTTCAGGAATGGACAGAAAGATACTGTACATAGACATGGGGTCAAAGTCATCACTTTTAAGCCATATTTCTAAAATCGGGGACTTAGACGTTGTCAATATTTTTAATATGCCAGATAATTTTGAAAATTATGATATGGTATTTCTATCAAATGGACCGGGAAATCCCTCAGATGAGGTATTCTATGAACTCAAAAGAAAAATAAGGGATAATAGGGGAAAGATACCCATAACAGGTGTCTGTCTGGGTCACCAGATAATTGGAAACGCACTGGGAATTGAATTGGAGAAGATGCAATTTGGACATCACGGTTCCAATCATTCAGTTGGTAATGGCAAAATGTCATTCATAACTTCTCACAATCATAATTATCGCCTAAGTGAGGATTCAATGTTGAGAAAAGGAATATCAATACCACAGAGGGACTTAAACGATAACACACCGGAAATGCTTCACCTTGAGGAATCTGCCATATTAAGCGTACAATATCATCCAGAGGGTGCACCAGGACCAGTTAATTCAACGGAATTTTTTAACCAAATGGAGAGTATTCTAAATGAAGTTAGAGCAAGATAATTCTAAAATGAGAGTGCTCATAATAGGGTCAGGTCCAATAGTTATTGGGCAATCTGCCGAATTTGACTACGCAGGAACTCAGGCCTGCAGTGTTTTGAAACAATATAAAATCTATACAGTTCTCCTAAATTCCAACCCTGCAACAATCCAGACTGATAGTTCAAATGCCGACAGAATTTATATTGAGCCAATAAACTTGAAAAATGCAAAACAGATAATTGCAAAAGAGAAAATAACTCATATAATTGGGTCAATGGGCGGTCAGACTGCTCTCAATTTAACCTTGCAACTTTTTGAGTGCGGATTTCTTGAAGAAATGGGTGTAAAAGTTCTCGGATCTCCGCCTGAAGCTATCAAGCAGGCAGAGGACAGGAATCTATTCCATAAAAAAATGCTTGATATGGGAATTGGAATTCCCTGGTCAGTTTCTATCGATAGGGAGAACTGGAAGGTACAGATAAAATCTGTGCCATCATTCCCAGCAATCATGAGAACATCATTCACTCTAGGGGGTCTTTCAGGAAAGATTCTTCTGAATATGGATGAAGCGGTGGAAGCGGTGGAATTTGTCTTTAACTCAAAGGACATTGAAAGTGTGGAGCTTGAGCAATCACTTGAAGGATTAACTGAAATGGAATATGAAGTGATTAGGGATCATTCTGGAAATTCTATCATGGTATGCAACATGGAGAATCTTGATCCAATGGGAGTGCATACCGGAGAGAGTATTGTTGTCACCCCGTCACTCACTATTCCAGATTATATACACCAAAAAATGAGAAAATCGGCTCTGGAAATAGCATCTTCAATTGGTATTGTTGGAGCTTGCAACGTACAGTTTGCAGTAGATGAAAAAAGAGAAAATTACTATGTTATTGAAGTAAACCCCAGGACCAGCAGATCATCTGCGCTGGCTTCAAAAGCAAGCGGTTATCCAATTGCAAAAATTGCAACAATGATTTTGCTTGGCCTTAATCTTCCCGAAATTAGAAATCCAATAACTGAAAATTCTTCGGCTGCTTTTGAGCCAAGCATGGATTATGTGATAGTCAAAATTCCACTTTGGCCATCTGACAAATTCAAGGATTCCGGAACCATAGGCGTTTCGATGAAATCCACTGGAGAGGTGATGGGAATTGGAAGATCATTTGAGGAAGCATTTCTGAAGGCTGTGGTCGGAACTGAATTAAATCTTAGGAATTATTTCTCACAATCAGGGAACCCAAGTTTTTTAAGGAAAAATATTTCTACGCCAAACTGGAAAAGGGTATGGTATATTGTCCAATCAATATTCAGCGACATAGGTGAAGAAGAGATCAGTCAACTTACAAAATGGGAATTAGGAATTGTATGCAGAATCTCGAATCTATTGAAGAATGCAAAGATTTTATCGGCAAATTTACAAACCAATCTGAACGAATTAAAAGCACTGGGGATCCCAGATAGGGTAATATCCTGGATAAGTGGGACAACAGAAGTGGAGCTTTTGAAAATGAGGAAGGAGAAAAACATTCTACCATCACCGAGAATAATTGATTCTTCTTCTGCAGAATTTAGAACTTTTACCAGATACACATATTCAACCTATGACGAGGAAAATGATTTGGATTCGTCTTTCGAAAATTCCGTATTAATTATAGGTTCAGGACCGAACAGGATAGGACAGGGACTGGAATTCGACTATAGTTCAGTAAAGGCAATTGAGGCGCTTAAGGAAATGGGGTATAGAACAATAATGATTAACTCCAATCCGGAGACTGTATCCACCGATTTTAACATATCTGATGAACTTTTCTTTGACCCAATCACACTTGAGTTTGTCAGCGGGATAATTGATATCAGAAAGCCCAAGAAAATTATACTTCAATTTTCAGGCCAAACGGGACAGAATATGGCAAATGAAATTGCAGCAGTGTACGGGGAAGATATAGTTGCTGGAACTAAACCCTCACGTTTGGAAGAAATCGAGAATAGGAAAAAATTCTCAATAACATTGGATAGTATGGGTATAGTTCAAGCTCCATGGCTAAACGTTACCAATAGAAGTGAACTCATAAAAGCCAGTGAAAAATACAATCATAATGTAATTTTGAGAGGTAGTTATGTCATAGGAGGTGCTTCAATGTTCATAATTCGAAGTCAAGATGAACTGGATGCGCTTCTTGCAAATTCAGAGTTGCAGACTCAATTTTATCCAGTACTTGTTTCAGAATACTTTGAAAATGCGAGGGAATTTGATTTAGATATGGTTTCAAATGGAACAGATATTGCCATTGTAGGCATCATGGAACAGATTGAAATGGCCGGGACTCATTCTGGCGATTCTCTTGCTTTAATGGGTCCAGATATCCCAGACGAGACAGAAAGAAGAGGGATGATGTCCATAGCCCTGAAATTCTGCAGACATTACAATCTAGTGGGATTTTCGAATATTCAGTTTATGATCAAGAATGGAGAAATTAGTGTCATAGAACTCAATGCAAGGGCAAGTAGAACAATTCCAGTTCTGAGTAAGTGGGCTGGGCTGAACTGGACAATGTATGGAATTGAAGCAATAATGTCAGGAAAATTGAACGCCTCTTCCTTCGAAGCTAAAAAATATGGTGCAAAAATACCAGTTTTTCCATTTAATCGGTTTCTGGACAGCGGATTTATAATGTCGCCTCAGATGCACTCGACCGGAGAAGCAATGGTTACAGCTGAAACCGTGCAGGAACTAAAGCAGAAAATTATCGAGACTCTAAACTTATTTGGTAAGGAAATATTGATTTTCGAAGAACATCTCGCAACATTGGTTAAAGAGGGCATCAGAGAGCCCATCCATGAAAGCGATGCAATAAATCTAATCGAGAAAGGAGAAAATCTGATAATCGTTTGCAGTGTTCAAGCTAAAAATAGGGAGAAAATATCAAAAATAGCCTTAAAGAGAAAGATTCCTTTTATTCCAGACATTGAGTTGGGAACATTTTTGGACTTCGTCAAAAACTAAAAAGGTACTTAGAACATATTAAATTGGCGAAGACGGGAATCTCTTCTTCGCATTGTGTATTTCCTGAACTACCTTACCCTTGAAAGCATCGAATTCCTTTGGGGACTTTGGATAGTGTTGATACAGTGTGTTTAATTCCTTCATCTTCTTTACCGTGTAAACCAGATTGGAAAATGCAGTCATATTCTTCATTCCCTTAATGATCATCCTCGCCTTTTCTGCCAGCGAAAGTTCCGGTATAACACCAACAGTCAGATCGCTTGCTTCCTTTCTTGTGAGGAAATTCTTCATTCCATAATTCAATATATCATTGTTCAGAGACTGAAGATAAATCCTGAATACCTCCATTCCTGCCATTTTTGATCCATATGCTTCATTAAAATCCAAATTGTATTTCCACAGTCCAGAAATCGAGAAGTCACCTTCTTTGACCGCTTCTGCTGCATTCTTGCCTACTAAAACTCCAGCTATCAGTGCTGGACCGATACCTCCTGCACTTATGGGATTCGGCATTGTCATGCTGTCTCCCGCTCCCATGTATCCATTGTAAACCAGACTTTCCATCTGCCTCCTAACCGGTACGGACCAAATCCCTTTTCCATTTCCATCAGTCTGGTCTATTTCCAATTTCTTAAAATTGGGCAACCATTTTACATAATTGTCGATGAGAGTCTGAAGATTATCGTGTTTTCCCATCTTGGAATTTCTTATATCCAGCGCTCTTTTCTGGACTCCCAGTCCAATATTTACTTTATTATTTGACTTTGGGAAAACCCATCCGTATCCTCCCGGAGCCAACTCATTATTTAAATGAATCAGTGCATACTTTTCATCATAATAGTTCAGGTCCTCCTTGCTCAGCTCGAAATTGTAAATATATCTGCCAGTGCTTTCAATGTCATCGATGTCCACCATTCTGTCTATAAAATTATTTTCTGGAAG
This sequence comes from Thermoplasmata archaeon, assembly GCA_021806345.1. Next base: position 15,478 of record JAJZXP010000036.1, read on the forward strand.
CTTTCTTCTGATGACAGTAGATACACCAAGGGAATCAATAACGATCTTTGATCTGAATTCCGTTGTTTTTCCGGTGGAATCTCTTCCAACAACACCTCTGACATAATTGTCTTCGACAATAGGTCCATCAACCTCAAATTTCTGAATGTAATCAACCTTCTCTGATCTCGCAATCTTCAGAAGCTTTCTCTCAAAGAGCGGCCTGTTAAGGGAGTACCCTTTACCATCAAAGGGATATTTGGATTCCAGGTCTGGTGAAAGTGCCATCACTCCATCTACAGGTAAATCAATTTCCGGGAATTCAAAAGTTGCCCCAGTATTCCTGGAAATGAATCCCATATGGGAATCTGCAACTGCGTCCCCACAGGTCCAACCCCATATTGTTTTTTTTCCAGTGTTGTTCTCTTCGTTTCTATCAAGAAGTAATACTGAAGCACCACCTCTGGCAGCCATTGTAGCCGCTAGCGTGCCAGCCAGTCCAGATCCTGCCACTATGACATCATAATCGGTTAGGTTTGACATAAGTTTCCTACTGGACTGAATATTTTATATATCTTAAATATTTGTACTTTTAGGCATTTTCTAACGTTAAGTTAAAACATTTTTTACGAACCCCTGAAGTTTGACCGTTAAATCGCAATCTCCAGACTTCACGACTTGCAGGATTCAGCTTCTTTGAAACTTCAGCTAAAAGAAAACGGCCAGTTTCAAATTAGGTCATAATTATCGGGCCTATTTCCTGTGACCTTTTGGAATTCTCTGTAAAACTCAATATCAGAAAAAGGTGAATCCCCGTAAGAAGCATTTCCAAAATATCTAAGTTCGCCATTTGCGAAACTCATACGAGGGAAATACATCTTAACACCTCTATCTATCGCATTCAAAAATGCGCTTTCAAAATCTGGATCAATTATTGAATTTGGATAAAAATAGAACCCATTTTTTCTCAGTATGAGGAAAATAATGCTGCAGTCATATCCGTTTTCTGAAAGAGTTGAAAGTTCCCTTAGATGTTTGCTTCCACGTTTGCTGGGGGCATCCGGGAATATAATGTGGTTATTCACTAACATTGTACATCCTTTCACTTCAACAAAACCATTTTCAAGACCAAAATCAAATCTGGAATCTCCTCTTTTCACCTCAGGCTTGCAATTATCACCAATAAATTGTCTCGCAATTCCATTATGAAATCTTGTATCAAGCAGTATTTCCTCGTTATCGGACATTGAGAACGTAATGGACCACTTAGTTTTCACACCATTTGTTTTTCTTATCTTCACCTTAGAACCAGGATAAATCAATTCCTTTAACCTTCCCGGGTCGTGTAAATGAACGCTCAGTCTCTCTCCATCTTTTTCAACTGAACAGAGAAATCTATTCCTCCGCTCAATGACTTTGCATTCTATTAGGGGTTCTGAAATTTCGAAAATTTTTTCTCCACACTTTGGAGTCACGAATTTCATTTAGAGTCTAAGTTGAAGTAGAATATTAATTAACTGCAAATTTTTAAACTCTTAGATCATAATGCCCTGTGGAAACAGTCGCCGCAATTATGACTTCCGATCCAATTGTATTCAGAGTGCCTTCTACAGTAACCGAGGTTGTTTCATCTCTTATAAGATATAACATAACAGGGATGCCAGTTGTGGACTCAAACGGCAAATACATTGGGATAATATCCAGAAGAGATGTGTTTGCAAAACCGGATGAAACACAAGCAAGCAGGATAGTCAGGAGTGAACCATCCATAAACGAGAAAACATCCGTACAGGATGCCGCCACGCTTATGGTAAGGGAAAGAAGAAGGCATGCTGCAGTTGTTGATGACAAATTGAATGTTGTGGGCATTCTTACTCCTCAGGATTTCCTCAAGATAGTTGAAAGAGACCATGGAAACAGAATAGTAAAGGATATAATGCACACTACCGTATTTCCTCTCTGGGAAAAAACACCATTGCCGGTTGTTTACAGGGCGATGAGACTGTCAGGCATATTCACCTATCCGGTCACAGATGAAGTTGGAAATTTCAAGGGATTGCTAACCGACAGGGATCTTTTTGACCGAGTTGATGTAAGTACCGTTAAAATTAGTGACATACAAACTCTCTCTCACGATGATCCATGGTCATGGGAATCTGTAAGGAATGTGGTCACGTACTTTATTGAAAAAAATCATCTCAAGATACCAAACGAGCCTGCAGAGGTTATTACAATAAAAAACCCCACAATAGCAAACAGCAATGAAAAATTGAGATCAGTTGCCAGAAGAATGCGGGATGGAAATTTCAACCAGCTCCCAGTTACAACAAGCCTGAACGAACTTATGGGTATTCTATTTGACCTGGACATCCTATCCGTTTTTTTAGGCAAGTGGTAATTAAGTATATTGGAATAACGTTTAGTGGTTGATCAGGCAAACTTAGAGGAATTAATTGAACTTGCAAAAAGGAGAGGATTCTTTTGGCCGTCTTTTTCCATTTATGGTGGTTTTTCTGGATTCAATGACTATGGACCTCTTGGATCAATACTGAAAGACAGGGTCTATGATCAATGGAAGAGAGTCTTTTTTTCCGTAGGGGCACTTGAAGTAGACACACCAAACCTTACTCCCGAAGTCGTTTTAAAAGCTTCAGGTCACGTTGAAAAATTCCTAGACCTGGCTGTGGAATGCGATATTTGCAAGAATAGATTCAAATTGGAAAATATACTTGCCGCATCAGGATCAGAAAAGATACCCGAGTCTGTTGAATCTGCCGATGAAATACTTACATCCGGTAATTTTAAGTGTCCAAAATGTGGCAACCCCCTGAAAAGGGCATTTGAGTTTTACCTCATGTTTAAGGTTGTCAATGGCTCTGAAACTTTTTTCCTGAGACCAGAAACGGCACAGGGAATTTTTCCCAACTTCAAACTTCTGTTAAATCAAAATAGAGGAAAATTACCCATGATTGTGATTCAGCAGGGGAAGGGCTTCAGAAATGAAATCTCCCCAAGACAGGGGATAATTAGGCAAAGGGAGTTCAATATGGCCGAGGCAGAAGTATTCCTGCCTGAGGAACAGGTATCCGTTTTCACCCCTGAGGGGGACGAAGAAGTAACCCTGTTGACCAAAGAAGGAAAACTTCTGAAAATGAATCTGAAAGAAGCAGCTGAAAGGAAAATTATCCTAACACAAGATCACTCCTTTTTCATGGAACTCATTTTTAGGTTTGCTGTAGGGATCGGAATAAGCAGGGAAAGGTTAAGGTTCAGACAGCACAGGAACGACGAACTTGCACATTACTCAAGTGAATGCTGGGATCTTGAATTTCAAATTGATAAGGAATGGATGGAAATAACCGGAATTGCGGATAGAGGCAAGTACGATCTCTCAAAACACATCACGGAATCAGGAGAGAACTTGTTTTACGAAGAAAATAAAATTGCACATGTGCTTGAACCATCATCGGGAATTGACAGGGTGATTGCCTCTCTGTTACTCTCTTCCCTTAAAAAAAGAGAAACTGGATACAACCTGCTGAAGTTGCCGGGTCATATATCTCCATACAGAGTTGCTGTACTCCCACTGCAGAAAAAAGATGGACTCTCTGAAAAGGCCCTTGAAATTTTCTCCAGATTGAGGAAAATAGAGCCATACAGTGTGTATGATGAATCTGGGGCAATTGGAAGAAGATACGCCAGGCAGGATGAAATAGGCACACCGTATTGCATAACGATAGATTATGAAACACTTGAAAGAAATGTTGTTACCATAAGGGAAAGAGACGGTGCTACCCAGATAAAAGAAATAAGTGTCGAAGAGTTATTTTCTTCAAAGGACTTCTTGACCAACGAAGTGCTGAAAAAGTTCAAAATTAATTAATTTTCTTTTCCAGGGAATCACTCTCCTTTGCAATCACAGACAGAACTCTTTTAGCAAAGTCAGGGTGCTCCAGATACTTTAGCTGAGAATTGAACACGCCCCTAATCTTTCCCTTTTTATCTATGATATATGTTACTCTTTCACTTAAAATTCCACCCTTTACGTCATAAGCCTTATAGATTTCCCCACCAGAATCAGATATGATTTCGAATGGAAGTTCCCTCTTTTCCCTGAATCTTTTATGCGAGTCTAGCGATCCCCTGTTAACACCTATTATTACTGCATCCAATTTGCTAAACTCTTCGAATTCATCCCTGAATTTGCATGCCTCTCTCGTGCAACCTGGTGAATTATCCTTGGGATAAAAATAAAGAACAATATTGGTTTTCCCTAGATATTCCGTCAGTCCTATCAGCTTTCCATTTTCCACGGCTCCCTTGAAGTCAGGCGCATCAGTTTCTTCTCTTAATGTCATGTGTATATATCTAAAAACGAGTTTTAAAGTTTGTCTTGATAGCTTCAAAGCAATATACTTCAATTTTTGACTCAAAAATAAGTGTTAATAACAAGATAATTATTATCCACCATTGCAAAAAAATGTGGAAATAAGCGTCGTAATACCCACAATGAATGAAGGGAGAACTATAGGTAGTGTAATTGACGGTCTAAGTTATCTTTCTCCAAAGGAAATTATTGTAGTGGATACAAATTCATCAGACGGAACAAAGGAAATTGCAAGAAGCAAGGGAGCCACAGTTATTGAGGAGCCAATGAGAGGATATGGAAGGGCATACAAGGCCGGACTTGCCAAATGCACAGGTGAAATCATAGTTTGCCTTGACGGAGACGGCACTTATCCTGTGGAAATTGTTGGTCCCCTAATAGATCTTTTATATATTGATGAAGTCAATTTTATCTCTTGCGACAGAATGACACTTAGAACTACATACAGTTACACAACCCTGCATTTGATAGGAAATAAAATTTTAAATCTTGCAATATCCATACTGTATGGCTACAGACTTTATGATTCACAGAGTGGGATGTGGATATTCAGAAATCAATTCTTGAGGAAGTCATTGAATCTTAGCAATGGAATGTCATTTTCTCAGGAGATCAAAATTGAAGCTCTGAGGGAAGGTAAACTCATTGAAATACCAATAAAATATGGCGTAAGGATCACTAAACCAAAATTGAATACCTGGAAGGATGGATTTTCAAATCTTTTCAATCTCTTCATAAAATACGTAAACAAATAGGATTTGTTAACAGCAAACTGCAAATTCATCACACAATCGCAAACATCTTACAAAATGTATTTCATGGACTCAAATTGATCTTACTACATTTCTTGTAATTTTTGTCGTGCCATTTATTCCTAGGTCTCAAAACGTGATATATTGAAACAACACCAATTGTTTCTCTATTTTCATGACAAGTTAACCAGTATTACGAAAAATCTAAGAAAGACTGTGGAAAATAATTTATTCCAAATATTCAAATATAAAGTATGACTATATCTATTGATGTCTGAGAATCAATTCCAGTCCAAGATTGTTAACATTATTGACCAGAAATACAATTCTCCTATAATTATTGGTGGTTTTATAGATCAGACCACTCTAGGCGTTACAACTACCAGTTACATAATCCAGGAATTTAATCTGCACGAAGTTGCGATGTTGAAATCAAGAAGTATTCCTCCGGTAACGGTGTTTGTGGGTGGGAAATTGAGGAGTCCCTTTAGAATATATTCCAACAAGGAAGGCACATTAATGGTAATTCAGTGCGAAGTACCAGTGAATATTGAAGGTCTGTACGAAATAACAGAGGTTATAATGCAATGGCTGAAATCAATAAATCCACGAGAACTTGCCGTGATAGATGGCGTACCGGTTCAGGATATTCCAGATAAGAGAGAGGCTTTTTTGGTTGCAAGTCCAGAAAGGATAGGTGAGCTTAAAAAAACTAAACTTCACACCGCAGAGGCAGCGCTGATAAGCGGTATGGGGGGAGCCATTCTTAACGAAAGCATTTTCAGCAATGTTAAAACAATTGCACTTCTTTCACATGTTTCAACCGAGATTCCTGATCCGGATGCAGTTCTAGCAATAATAAAGGCGTTGAATTCCATCTATGACCTGAGTGTTCAAACAACAGTACTTGAGGAAAGCGTTAAGGAAATTCATGAAAATATAAGTAAAATAACTCAGGAATACAAGAACTTCAAGGAAACCAAGGATTTATCAAAGGATCAAGACTCGATGTACAGGTAGAAAAAATGATTAAGGTAGGTATCAACGGTTATGGAACCATAGGAAGAAGGGTTGCAGACGCTGTGAAATCCCAGAATGATATGACAGTGGTTGGTATAACTAAATCCAAGCCAGATTACGTGGCGAAGGAAGCATCTAAAATGTACAGGGTATTCAGTACTAATGGGGAGGCAGAGGAAGTTTTCGAAAAAAACGGAATCAAGTTGCACGGAAGTGTTATGGATCTAATAGAGGATTCAGACATTATAATTGATGCGTCTCCTGAAGGACAGGGTGAAAAGAACCTGGATTTGTATAAAAAAGCAAGGAAAAAAGCTATTTTTCAGGGCGGAGAATCGGCTTCCATGGTGGAATCCAGTTTTAACGCTTACAGCAATTTTGTGAACTCCTGGGGCAAGGATTTTGTCAGGGTTGTATCCTGCAACACTACCGCGATGGCAAGAACAGTGGGTTCCGTAATGGAAAAAGTTGGATCTTTGAGGGTGGATGCAACCATAATAAGAAGGGCAACAGACCCAAATGACAGTAAAAAGGGACCAATAAATGGAGTCGAACCTTCCCTTGGATTCCCTTCTCATCATGGTCCGGATTTGAAAACTGTACTCAGTATAGGACAAGTCAACACCGTGGCAATAAAAGTACCAACCACACTGATGCATGTTCATACCATTAATATTTTAACAGAAAAGTCCATTACAAAGGAGGAAGCCATGTCTATTTTTAAGCAAAAGAAAAGAATAGTTATGGTTTCCGGAAAAGACGGGATAACATCAACCGCGCAGGTAATGGATATGGCAAGAGAAATGGGCAGAAAGAGGGGGGACCTTTTTGAAATCGCAGTATGGAAAGAGTCAATACACGCAGAAGGCAATAATCTAAGATATATACAGGCTGTACATCAGGAGAGTGATGTTGTTCCAGAAAATGTGGATGCAATAAGATCAATGATGCAATCTATGGATATGGAGAGCTCCGTAGAGGCAACTGATCGCGCAATGAAAATAGGTGGTATTTAAAATGGAAAAAGATGAAAATGTAAAGGAAGAAGGAAAGAAGTTGACAATAGAGGACATACCGGGAGTAGGAGAAGCAACTGCAGAAAAGCTTAGAGAAAATGGGCTTGACGATATAATGGCAATCGCGACAGCATCACCAAAGGAACTGTCTGATCTCACGGGTATTGGGGAAGGGGCCATAGCAAAGATCATTGTAGCAGCCAGAAAACTTGCAGACGTGGGAAATTTCGAGACAGGGGAAGAGATATTTCTAAAAAGGAAAGATGTTTTAAGATTGACAACAGGAAGCCAAAATCTGAACAATCTGCTTGGGGGTGGACTTGAGACTCAATCAATTACAGAGTTCTTCGGTGAATTTGGATCTGGAAAGACACAAATTATGCATCAGCTTGCGGTAAACTGTACAATGCCAGAAGAAAGGGGTGGATTTAATTCCGATGTTTTGATAATTGATACAGAAAACACGTTTAGGCCAGAAAGAATTATTCAAATGTCCAAATTTAGGGATCTTGATTCTGACGAGGTTTTAAGACGAATTCACGTTGCAAGAGCATACAATTCACATCATCAAATTCTGCTGGGAGAAAAGGCAGCTGAAATGGCAAAAGAATACAAGGCAAAACTGCTGATCGTTGACTCGCTGACATCTCATTTCAGATCCGAGTATATGGGAAGGGGCTCACTTTCTGAAAGGCAACAATTGCTGAACAGGCACATGCATGATCTATTAAGATTTGGAACTTTGATGAACGCGGTAATTGCAGTAACAAACCAGGTAGCTGCTCGGCCTGATGTCTTCTTTGGCGATCCTACGGCTCCAGTGGGAGGAAACATAGTAGGGCATACCGCAACATTTAGAATATATCTGAGGAAAGGAAAAGCGGGCAAAAGGATAGCAAGGCTGATTGATTCCCCATATCTTCCAGAGGGCGAAGCCGTTATTCAGGTAACTGAGGACGGAATAATCGATGGAACCTGAGGTGGATTCAGTGTGGGACCTTATAAATGACTCGTTTGGTCGATACCCTTCTCAAATGAAGATAATAAAATACCTGATACGATACGGTTTTTCCGTAAAGGAAAAGTATGATATGGAATATTCAATCTATTCGGGGAATGTTGAAGTAAGACCAAGTTCCATTTCTGAGGCAATTGAGGTTGACAAGAGGGTTGTAGTTCAGGTTATCAAGAAAATTTCAGAAAATAAAGACCTGTTAAGTTTCTTCAGGAAGTTAAGACCGATTGCTGACATGAGTAGCGCTAGTTCGAAACTACTGAATCTTGGCGTGATCGAGATAAGGGCAGAGGACCCTTCCAAACCTGGAATAATCAGAGACATCGTAAAAATAATTGCGGATAGGGGAATTGGAATCCGACAGGTAATAGTCAACGATCCAATAATAAGTGAAGATCCAATTGCCACAATTGTTACTGAGAGGCCGCTTGAGTCTGAAATTTTGATGGAAATGAAAAAAGTAAATGGAGTGGATACTGTATCGTTTGTTTAGGTGATTTGAAATGCCGTTGATGGGTAAAAAGGGAAATAGAGAAGCTGGAGATAATGATATTATTGAATTCTTGGACCTTCAGGATTATAGATTTGATAATCCCGCCGGTCAGGAAGGAGTTAAAACAATTAAAGTTGTGGACGTACAACGAACAGAACATATGAGCAGGGTTGCCAGATTCGCCTACCAGAAGAATATTGTTATTATTGACATAAGCAATGCAGACAAGGACCCAAACAATATAAATCAGATAGAAACGTCAATTAAGAAACTTGTACGTGATATAAATGGTGACTTTGGAAAGTTGGGGGAACTATATTATATTCTAACTCCAAGTGATGTTTACATCGATAAAAAGAAAGTCAGGGACGAATATATTTAAAAGCCCTGCATTTATACTTTTTCATCCAGACCAATAGTACTGGCGAACGTTCTCAGCAGGAAGATTATTATCTGCATCACTAGTGCCACCAGTGAAAACACATAAACAAGGTAAAGCATCGAACCTACCCACTGCTGAAATGAGCCAAAGTCGGTCAGTCCAGGACCAACAATTGAATTCTTAACATCAGCAAATAAAAAATATGATATTATCACAACAGCGAGGTTAAAAACCATTCCAAGGACTCTCTTATCTGTAAACTTAAATTTCATGAAACACTCCCAAAATGAAAATCTATATGATATATTTTTCTATTCAACCACATTGTCAAAAATTAGTTGATTTCTCCTCAATTCATTATGACTGACCGAAAACATGAAATATCATGGAATCATTCCATTACATGCGACTGCGGAAAGCACCATACACTGAGTTCAGAATAGTTTCAACATCACTTGACAACTTCACTTTTATTGATTCTTCACCTGTATTCATCTTGGACAATACTCCCCTCATGGACCTTGAGTTGAAGGAGAATGATCTTATCAGCTTCGTGAATCCCATATGCCCTCAGTGCCTATCAAAGAATGTGGTCAGGAACGGCACAGTGTTCAGGATGCAGAAGTATATCTGCACTGACTGCAGGTATTCATTTGTGGCAAGGCCACCCAATTACGGCTATGGAAAGCATTTTCCCGATGATATCCGTAATAAAAGCATGAAATCAAGAGTCAAGACATCACTCAGGAAGGCTGCAGATCTGTTCCGCATAATTGGAAATACAATCATATCACATGAAACTGTCAGGAGGAATGTTCCATGTTCCGGATAATATATTCATTACTACCGATGGTTATCATTATGAATCATCACTCATTGAGGCAGGAAGAATCCTTGGAAAGAGGATAAGGAGGCAGAGATGCCTCTTCCATATTGAGAAGGATCTCGCTCACAACATAAAGGATTCACACAGGGAAGAAGAACTCGAACCTGCAAAGAGGCTTGTGAAATACATATTCTTCCAGAATGATGCAAATCTGAACAAGCTTGGAAAAAATAAAGAGGCAGTTCTGAAGCTTACAGAGGGTAAGAATGAAACAGAGAAGGTTGGCCTTATACTGGAAAAGATAGAAAGCATGTACGGTGAATATCCAGAAGTAAGGAAGTTTCTTGATCTTATAAAGAAGCACAGGAAGGAGGTGTTCCTGTACCTGAAGAATCCTGAGGTTGAGAAGACATCTGACAAGGCTGAACAGCATTTCTCAATACAGTCATGGCTGTTCAAGAACAGGTTCAAAACTAAGGAAGGATTGCTGAGAACATCATACTGGTATCACCGCTTCTTATCAACGGGAATGTGACAATGTCTATTCAACCAAAATTTAGCTCATCAAAATTTCGTACTCCTAAATTGGATGAATCAAAAAGTCAACACATAATATAGGGGGCCTTCGTAACAATGCATGCTAATAAGTGCCATAAATTTATATACCATATTATGAATAAGGGCTGGATGGACAAAAAGAAGGTTATAGTAGCTATATTTGTCTCATTGACCATGATCCTGACAGCTTTCGCTGTTTTCGGGGTCGGACCTATGGGACAGTTGGCACAATCGTCAAATGGTTTAAATTTAAATGGGCATGCGGCAAGCTCACAGAGTTCGCCTAGCTCAACCTCTTGGCAGATGCCGACTACAACAATGCACGAGCCAAATTATACAGGTGGAACATTCACGATGGGTATTAACTGCAATGTGAATACGTTAAACTACTTCCCAGCGAACACTTATTGTGATGTCTACGTGATAGACGAGATTTATGACGGAATGTACAGCAAACTTCCAACTGGTCAGGTAATACCATGGCTTGCAACCAACTATTCAGTAAGCCATGTAACATCAAACAACCAAACGTTTGATATACTGACGAATTCAACACAAAACTATTCATACGTTTACACAGTAAATCTCAGACCATATGTACAGTGGACCGACTGGAGTGCAGCAAATGCTTCTCAAACATATACTTTTTCAAACACAACGCAATTCTACTGCGGAGGAGTACTTACATCCCACACATATAAGAGTTTCAACTCAACAACTATGAAGAAATACTATTTACAATCAGCTGACGTAGTTCTTTCATGGAGACTGCAGGGAGACTTTGGACTATGGCCAAGTGTAGTAAACGTGATACCTAACGGAAATCTTTCAGTGAAGATATTCGTTTCAAAACAAACCATGTTGTTCAATTCAAATGTTCTGACAAATGATATACTGCCATACCACATATGGGTGCACCACGACTTCACGAGTCTTGGAGGACTATTCAACTGTACACCAGGAATATCGTCAGGTAACGGGTATTATGGCTGGAATTTGGGATGGAACTCTGCAACTGGAGTTGCTCCTGGTCTGGTAGGAACGGGACCGTTCATGGTAACCAACAACTACGGATTACCAAGCGGTAAAGTCATACCATCTAATTGTGAATCCCTGTACGTAAATCCGCATTATTTCGTTCAGTATGCAAATGCATCAAGCGGTCTAAGGCAGTACACACCAAAATTCTACGAAATATACATGCCTTTCTATAGCTCAGAATCCGCATTGGTAGCCGCATATCAGAAGGGACAAATAGATACAACATCCTTATCTGTTCCTGCAAGCTTTGAACCGCAAATAACCTCAGCACCTGGATCAAACATATACCACAAACCATCCAGCGCTTACGGATTATTCAATCTAAACACAGCAGTAGCACCCCTAAACATAACAGCCTTCAGACAGGCACTTAACTACGCTACGCCGTACAGTTACATTGAGAATACTGTTGCCGGAGGATTAGGTATATCCTCTTCGTCGCCAATAAACCCGACAAATCTGCTCTTCTACAATACAAGTGCTCTTAATTACAATTTCAACATGAAGAAAGCAGATTCTCTACTGGATAGCATACCTGGCATGGCAAACGTCTCGGGAACGCTGACATACCTTGGCACACCAGTTTGTATAAACATACAGACGACCGTAGGTTCAGTGGCGCCAACAAACATAGAAACAATCGACCAAACGCAGTTATACTGGAAAGAACTCGGTATCAAGAGTTCACTGCACGAGGAAGCTTTTACATCACTCATATCTAGTGTAGATAGCACAATAAGCAGTTTCAACCAATCGTCTTATTCACGTACCACCAACAACAACTATCAGGCAGCTGTTTACGCTCTTTCAACCGGTGTCGGAGATATAGCGCTTAGCTGTCAGGATGCCCTTAACCCAGCCTTTGGAGTTCCGCTTGACTCGTATGTGGGGCCATTCAGCAATATGACTGTCAATGGAAAGGATATGTCAGGATTACAAATCCAGTCATTATTCGATAATCTGACTACAAAGATGGTATCTACAAACAGTTTCTCCACTGCCTCAAAAATAGCAAAGAGATTGCAAGACCTGATGGTTCGTGAAGCGTTTATGATAAACACTGGATATGGTATAGATCTTGTTCCAGAATTAAACAATTTCAAGAACTATTCACAAACCAACACAGAAGCAATGTATCTTTACTGGTACTGGCAATTCTTTGGAATATCATTGAATCACCCCCCAAAGGTTCACTACAACTATTCGCTAACTGTATCAGCTAAACTTAACAATCAAGCAACACAGTATCAGGGAGACAGAGGAAGCATAACCTTTACAGTCACAAATAAAACTTCAACTGGAGCTTTTGTGCCAGTGCCCAAGGCAAATATATCAATCGGTATCTCTGCACTTTACGGTGGTGTATTGAACATATCATCTAATTCAAATGTCACCAACAGTAAAGGACAGTACACCTGGAACTACACAATATTCAGCAAGTTGGGAGAACTGTTCGATGCAAGTGGTGTTGGAAACAACCTGGTTTACTTCTATTACGAAGAAGCAAACATTACGGCTATAGCAACTGCATATCATGCAAAACAAACTGGGCCAGGAAACGCCACGGCTACATTGTGGGTCATTAACCCGTCTCTCGATATATCCTGTTCTGTAAGCAGCAGTGTTCTAGCAGCAGGAAAATCGGGACAATTAGTCTTTCAGGTGACAGAGAATGGGACAGGAGTCAGCGGTGCTACAGTGACATTGAGTCCTGTAGACCTTGCAAACATAACCTACAGCTCCTCGGAGCTTACCCTAACAACAAACAGCACAGGCTATGCTGTATTCAACTTTACTGTAAATTCAAACGTTACTGGTTTCTACAATGACACTGTAAATGTTTGCGCCAAGACTTCAAATGCCACTTTGGGAAATGCAACAACAACCGCAACAATTCCGTTGGAAAAGGCTCCTCCTAGCAGCAGCTCAAACATGCTTCTCTACGCAGAGATTGGAGGTGTAGTTGCCGCAGTGGTAGTTGTTGTAGGAGTAGGGCTGTATGTAGTAAGAAGACCCAAGGCTCCTTCGCCACCCAGTGGAGAACAGTAAAATATTCAAAACTTAACTTTTTATTTTAATCTTAAATTTTAATTTTTTTACATTTTTATAATCTGAATTTTCTTTTTCAAATCGATGTTATTCAAACTAATCTAATCAGATTCAGTTTATTCTTAACTAATGATAAGGCATATACGCTTATTCATGTAACTCATGTCCGCCTAAGTTGTAAATTTTGTAATCTGACATGAACGCAAATAAACTCTCTATAAAATCAATTTATTCACTGTTTTGATATTTTTTTTAAAATTTGGTTCCTATCGATTCTATGAATACGCGTGAACAAAACAAAAAAGAAGAGTCGATTTTTTGGAAATTAAATTACCTTACGGTAGAAAATCTATTCTTGTCTAATCAGAAATTTTGAGAGTATATTTATTTTCGAACGATACACTGAATTCGCTTCGAAGGTAAAGTGAATGGGAATACCACTTACCGATTAGTTGTGGATCATCATATTTTGATTTGAAAGACAAGGTCCTGTGTTTAGTGAAAGATAACATATTTCAGTGAAAATATAAGCATCCATCCTTGAGCTTTTTATGGGTTAGATAAGGTCTCATAGAAATTTTTTCCCAGTGTTTATTCGTGTCACTTAAACTCTTACGATGTAGACAAAATTAAGGAAAGAATGTTTGCCTTTTGTATCGGTATTTATTTTTGATTCCAAATATGGGTACAATAGTTTCATTTTCTATAATATTACTATCATGAAGTTCAAGTTCTGTGATGGCTCGGATCAACTTGTATAGCACGAAGTTTATCTCGGTAATCTGTTTTAGATTAGACATAACATGATTCATTCTTTGAAGAATGCAAATGTTTCATTGAAAAAAGTTTTATAACTAAGTTCTGATCATGTTCAGAATTTATGAATATATACTTGCTTGTAAGAAAGGTGGTTCAGGCATTATCGTTGATTTTGATTATGACCCTCATCATTTTCATAGTGTTCAGGTTAATGCCAGGTAATCCAGGACTACTGTTGCTGAAAAGTGCAGAGAAAAATGGTGCAACAATATCACCTGCTAGAAAAGAAGCGATTTTATCCTCGTTAGGATTGCAGGATGGAAAGTTTTCTCTAATTGATTTTCAAACATACCTTTATCAAATGTTCACATTTCACTGGGGAAAAGACTTTAACAACCCCGGTCAATACGTTTATAATGAAATTGCAGTTGCACTGCCATACACATTGGTTTTGATAGTTTCAACTGCTTTAATTTCTTACGTGATAGGGGTACCACTGGGAATAACCGTAACCCGAATAAGAGGCGGTAAAAAGGAAGGAGCTATTTTGACTGCAAGTTTAATTCTTAACTCTGTTCCATATTTTATCATAGGAGTAGTTATGTTTCTTTATTTTTCAGTATATTTTTCATGGTTTCCAATAAGATCTGCTGTTCCCTTAACTTACATAACGCAACCATCACTTTCAACATTCCCTATCCTGCTTAAATCAATGGCCATGCCTTTCGTCTCTTTGCTGATTATTGAAGCAACTGGGCATATGATAACAATGAGGGCAAGTATGGTATCAACACTAGGAGAGGATCACATCCTCACAGCAAGAGCTAAAGGGGTTCAAGAAAAGAGTCTCTTGAGGAAACACGCTGCAAGGATAGCCATTATTCCGGTTACTACGCGTCTTGCATTACAGGTTTCATTTTTAATAAGCGGTTCGCTTATAGTAGCCATCATTTTTGACTGGCCTGGAATGGGGCCTCTCTTGTATCATGGTGTATTAAATGAGGACTACCCATTAGATGAGGCATCTACGTTTGTAATTGGATTACTGACAGTTCTGGCGTATTCAATGATAGACTATATCCACGCATGGCTGGATCCAAGGATTAAGGTTTAGGAATAAAAGTTAGAGGGTTTTGAATGGAGAAAAAGGAAAATAATCATGAAAAAAAGAAGATAGTAGCTCCTGTTTACTGGAGGAGATTATACAAGCAGTTCAAAATATTTTATGCTAGTAAGTATGGAAGAACCGGTTTTTACATTTTGCTTGCTTTTGCGGTCATCACTTTACTGACACCATTTGTGGTGTCTAACATGAGCTACAGCGCAATTGCGCCTGAAATTGACACTCACGTGGCGTCAGAACTTATACAAACTGATATTTCAAATGTAAGTAAGGGGGGCATTAAAATATACGAGCCAATGGCATCAATGGTTGACTATACTGGAACGGACGCCCTATACTTTGGCACTAATAATGGAATGCTATATTACTATAGTTTAGGCGGAACAAAAGCACTTCCTGAGAGTTCGTATGGAAATTTGCACAATTTCCATCTTAAATCAGGAGTTACGATGGCTCCTCCAATAATGATATCTCTTATAAACTGCCAGCTGATTCAGGTAGGCAATGTACCCGGTCTATTTGAAAGAATAGTCATTTCCCAATTTTCAAACAAAAGCATTTCGATCGGATCAGTGACATTTGAGGATTCTTCTCAAACAATCCCAAATTACAAAGCCCTGGGCACGATAACGTATAACGGAACATTGATTTCCAACATTGACACGAACTCAATAGCGTTCACAACATCACCTGAAAACGATATACCTGTAACAAATACCCTTGGAATAGGATATGCAGTGGATGGAATGCTGTACTTTGTAACGAACACAACATCAGGAAACTATCTTCACGTTTATCAGATTTACCCAACCTTACTCGAGTCTAAAATAAAGCTTAATATGAGTGATCCAAAAGCAATTTCTTTCTATGGATACCATTTTACGGGATCAGATTACACCAACAGTGCCAAATTACTAATCTCTAATAACACTACTATTTCAGCCTTTTCAGCCAATAATTACACGAAACTATGGACAACTCAAATAAATGGAACTCTCAACTCAAAGGTGGGACTTACGATTCCAACGGGCTACCAGATATCACCAAAGGCTTACGATAGTGCATATTTCATAATAAATGGCAACCAAATCCAGATCATTAACCTAAACAAAGGAGTGATCTATCCATTTGCAAACGCCACGAATAATATAACTGAATTATCAGTAACTCCCGGTTTAAGTGGCCCTCCATCTTATGTTATAGCAAGCACTGCGACAAATCAACAAGTATTTTCATATAATTCAACCGGAAAACTTAAAGTTACAGTTGAAGGCAACCCTGTGAATTCAGGACTGTTTATCACTCCATCAACATATGACCCAACATCCGGTTCTTTAATTCTAGTTTCCCAAAGAGGGGCAATCCTTTCGTTTGCTCTGGGTGCCTCAACAGGAGGTTATCCACTGGATTGGAGTGCAGTTCTTTCTCCAACTCCCACTTTCACTTCAAAGGTTCTTTACTTTAAAGATATCAATACCGGGGGAGGAGAGATTGCAACCATAACAAATTCAAACTATCTTTACATTTATAATGCCACAGCAAAACAGTGTACTCCAATTCCTCCCATGGCAAATACTCCATCAGGAAACAGCTTCCCACTTGGTACAACCCAGTATGGGCATAACGTCTGGAGTAGATTTATGGACAGTTTCTCGAACGACTGGATATTTGGTATTTCGATAGGCTTCTTCACTCTTATAATATCTCTATTAGTTGCTCTATATGTGGGTTACAAGGGAGGATTGGGAGGTACTGTTTTAGAAACAGTATCTCTTTCCTTGTATCTTGTTCCAGGACTAGCACTTTTAATTGCCCTTGCTTCAGTACTGCCTGGAAATTCTAACTATATTGATATAATTCTCATAGTAAGTTTGATCGGATGGCCATTCTCAGCGTTCACGTTGATCGGGCTAGTGAAGAGCATCAGATCAAGGGCATTCGTTGAGGCATCCAGACTATTTGGATCAAGGAGTTCGTCAATAATGAGAAGGCATATTTTACCAAATATAGGTCCGCTTTTAGTATATCTTCTAGCCCTATCAATAGGGGCAGGAATTGGTTCAGTTTCAGGACTTCAGTTCTTGGGATTGGTACCGGTGAACACTGCAACATGGGGAGGGATGCTTAATGCAGCATTTACAGATTATTTCCAGGTTATACAGTCGCCGCAATGGATCTTTCCACCTGCAATAGCGTTGTCCATGTTCATATTCTCTTTAATATTCATTTCAAGGGGAATGGACGAAGTTACAAATCCCAGGTTGAGGAGGAGATAAAATGCAGATAGAAGAAAAAAATATGCAAGACCCAGTGAGTGGGAAGGAAGTACTGGTAAAGTTTGAGGATTTTAGTGTTCTTTTTAAAACACTGGATGGAATGGTTCAAGCGTTGGATTCAATCAACTTGGATCTCTCAGAAGGGGAAATACTTGGGATTATTGGAGAAAGCGGATCAGGGAAATCCACAACAGCACTTTCTCTTCTTAGCCTTCTCTCAGATAACGCTAGGACCAAAGGAATTATCAAATACCTAGACAGTGACATAGTCAACTCTACAGACAGCACAACTGAAGCTAAAATAAGTAAAAGAAAGCTTAGAAAAGCAAGAAAAAATCTTGATCAAAGACTGATGGAAATTAGATGGAAAGAAATTTCCATGATA
This sequence comes from Thermoplasmata archaeon, assembly GCA_021806345.1. Next base: position 33,539 of record JAJZXP010000036.1, read on the forward strand.
TTCCAGGGAGCAATGAACGCATTCAATCCAGTCCACACAATTAAGCACCAGATAATGGAAGTCTTCGAGATTCATAACATTTTCATTAAGAAAGTCGAAAAAAATGGAGAGGTAAGTTATGTTGAAGATTTGGAATTAATAAACAACATGGATGATCTCATCGATGAAGGGAATTTAAGATACAAAGCATTTCAACTGGCAACTGAGAGAGTCAATGATCCTGAGGCAGCTGAATTTAAGGCAATGCAGAACAAATTATACCATGATTTAAAGGATGAAATGAGGAATAAAATTTCCACAATGTCAGATAAGGAAAAGAAAAGAACGATAATTCAGAACAGGATTGAGACCAGCTGCAGAAAAGCCGGATTTAACATAAAATTTCTTGACTCATACCCTCATGAGTTGAGCGGGGGAATGAAACAAAGGGCAATCATCGCGATGGCGCTTGCACTAAATCCAAAGGTTGTAATTGCCGATGAGCCAACTACCGGTCTGGACGTAATAACACAGGCGAAGATTATAAAGGAATTAAAGGATCTCAAGGACAGAAAAGTAATAAAGTCAATGATTGTCATTTCTCACGATGTTGGAGTCGTCTCCCAACTGGCAAATTATGTCGCAGTTATGTATGCCGGAAGAATAATGGAGTACGGAGAACCAAAAGATATTTTTGTCAATCCTAAAAATCCATACACTTATGCACTGATGCGCAGCTATCCATCCATTGACAGTACCAAAAAGAGAATTCATGGAATACCCGGTTCTGTTCCTGATCTTCTCAATCCACCCAAAGGATGTTTCTTTGCGTCAAGATGTTTTATGGCGGAAAAAATCTGTTTTGAAGAAAGACCCGAGTTGAAGGTTTTAAGCTCCAACCACAAGTCTCTCTGTCATTTCGATAATATATCCGTAGAGAAGTACGAAAATTCTCAAATATTTAAAAGTGAACTTAAACAGGATACAGATTCCAATGCACAGCCATTGCTACTTGAATCCAAAGAATTAAGTAAATTCTACACGGTTCATTCAACGCTAACTACAAATCTTTTTGGAGGCGCTAACAAGCCAATAGTTCACGCAGTAGATGGAGTCGATATTCAGGTAAGAAAGGGAACAATAATAGGTGTTGTTGGTGAAAGTGGTTCAGGTAAGACAACGCTTGGAAAATTGCTGGTCAATGCACTTGAGCCAACAAAGGGCTCCCTACGGTTTGTATTTGAAAAGGATGAAGATGAACCAAAGGATATTAAGGACATAGAATCCAGTCATGAACCAAGCCAATTCGGTGCGCACAGCCCAGAGGAAGAAAACTCAATGCTGGAAGAGGGTTTTGAGGAAATAGATATTATCAAGTTAAGCAAACTGAGTTCCAAATATAGTCAATACAGGAAGGAGGCTCAACTGATTTTTCAAGATCCTTACGATTCAATCAATCCGAAGATGTCTATATTCGATATTGTTTCTGAGCCTCTGCTTGTGCAGAAGAAGGACATCCTATCAAGGAGAGCAAGAGACAGGCTGGCAGAAGAAATGGAAAGTCCAGACAAGGAGAAAATAGCCGAAGAAATAGAGAAAGAAAACGAGGGTAAGGATCCTTTATACGAACTAGAAAAGGAAATTGAGAGGTTAGATACTGACGAGTTTGATCTCGAAAGGGAAGTTGTAGCAGCTCTCGAGACAGCAAATCTCAAACCCGCTCAACATTACTTGGAGAGATACCCCCACGAGCTATCAGGAGGAGAAAGGCAGAGGGTTTCAATTGCAAGGGCAATTACACTTAATCCATCCTTCTTGGTTGCAGACGAACCAATATCCATGCTTGATGTATCCATCAGGGCAAATGTTATGAATCTACTGATAAAGTTGAAAGAGGAGAAGGAAATCAGCGTTCTGTATATTTCTCACGATATAGCCTCAGCAAGATATGTTTCAGACTTCATAGTGGTCATGTACCTGGGACAGATAGTTGAGTTCGGAAGATCAGAAGATATTATCAAATCGCCCCTTCATCCATATACTAAAGCATTGATATCCGCAGTACCCAGTATAGATCCAAGTTGGGTAAACAAGAATCTAGGAATAGTAGGTGAAATTGGAAGCGCGATCAATCCAAAACCTGGATGTAGATTTTATGGAAGATGTATTTTCCATAAGGATATCTGCAAAGAGGAAGACCCCCAGTACAAACAATATGATGACAGATACTACAAATGCCATTTTGCCCAGGAGGAGTTAGTAGTTGAAAATAGCATGCTGGAGTTGGAAAGTGTAGAGGAATAAGAACAAGATGGAAAACAGTGCAGATGACACAGTCAGCAACGAAAACAGAAAAAAAGAGATCTATAAAACCAGACTGTTGCTTACACTCCCACTTTTTTTGGTTTTAATTATATTGGTAAGCGTAACATTATTACTATATTTCGTAGGGCTGAGAAGCATTGCTGTTGATATACCCTTGTTCATTGTAATGGGCGGCATAGTTGTTCTATTCATAGGTTCTTTTTATGACTTTGGCGCGAAGAACTACATTGAGAGAGTATTCGTTTCGAAAGCAGCGTTAAAGGAAAGGGACGTTGTTAGCATCAACAGGGAGCAGCTCATAATGAATGGCATATTTGCTGCTGTGGGCGGTATTTTTATTCTTTCAGGAATAGGATTATTTTTCCTTTTTAATTTTTTGAAATAATTTATTCTGAATCCACTCCTTGAACGCTAAACCAAAAGTACTTTTAAATCACATTTAAATTTTTGATTTCTTTCGTTTGGTGAAGTTTTTGATACCTAAATCTAAGTTAATAATTTGTGGTATTTTGACCCATTATGAAACTTATACCATTTATGGTCATTTTCCTCTTTGTTATTATTATGATAATACCAACAAACATATCAATGGGTTCTTCCACTTTCAACCTGCCTCAAAACAAGCTTTACAAACAGAATTCGGTCACTTCAGAGTTAGAAATAGTGCCAATTAATAGTTCTGCAAAAGGATTCTGTATTTCAGGAAATTATCTCAATAATTCGTTTCCAATTAAGGTGTCTGGAAGGAACTATTATGTTAACACTGGAGTGTCAATAAACACTAATCTGAACAATTTCACCATTCCTCTTTACTGGAATGAAAATAACAGTTACACACTTACGCAAATGAATATGGAAGTAAAGCAATCCGATTATTTTTACAGAGGAACATTTGGACTGGAATCAAACTCCTCTCTGGTTATGGAATGTGGAAACAGTTCGTTTAAAGGACCCATATTGAATCAAAATCATATTTACTATTTTGAATTCCAGTTAATTACTGGAAAATTATTTCTTTCAATAGTTTCCAATTCAGTCGTGCTGTCAAAAATGTTAATAAGTGGAAGATTGACCAGCGAAGTCTCCCCATACACAAATATTACTTTTTTCGGAAAATATTACACTCTAGGGCTGCAAAGCTTTGAACCCTCCGGGTCTATCAATGTCTGTAATAACAACTGTATTTCACCAACATCAATTGGGGGGAACTGTACTAAATTTAAAAATATGAGTAACTCAGTCGAAACTTTATTTCCACTAGGAAATAGCGGCACTTATTTGATGGATAACGGGTCCAGTAGTATCTATCTTGTTAATCCCACCACTGACCAGACTGATGTATTTCAAAGGACACAGGGAACAATAGTTCAGGGAACTTGGTATGATGGTCTATTTTATTGGCTAATCAGAGGAAAAAATGGGAATGGGATCCTATGCGAGTACAATCACACAGGGAATGAATTTACGATCTTTCAAGTTGCAGTTCCAATCAACTCAAACACACACCTGACTTTGGCCGGAAATAATTCATTCATCTGGGACAGCACAAATATTTATGAAATAAATTCCAACGGCTCTGTAGATAAACACCTTTCAGTGAGCAATATCTCCGGAATAAGTGTAGATGGAATATGCAAGGGAAAACATACCTACTATGCCATAGGGAATTCCTCAAATGAAGCTATTAACCTCAATCTTCAAAATGGGAAAATCTGTACATTCACGAATTACTCTTACCTCTATAAATATACAGGATCTTCCGGGTTATTACACTGGGGAATGAAATTTCCCAAGGACCAGAAATTTATTTTCTATCCAGTAATCAATTTTTATTCTCGAAAGCCTATTATCTGTTTCAATTCGCACCAAATAGACACGGCCCAAAATAATACGTCATTGAGGATATTTCTCACTAAACTAAATTCATATTACTTCCTTTCTTACAGTGGTATACTTGAAATGTATAGTCCATACTTCATATACTCATATTCGGGAGGTTATATCAGGTTCTATTCCAATGAAAACAATACTGAACCCGGAATATCAGTAAGCTATAGTTCGTCCTATCTGTTCTCACCATTAGGCAGGTTCAATTACACTGATAAAAGTGGTAAAATCATATCATCCCATCTTGTTATATCCAACAATTCATATTGTATAGGAACAAATGATAACATCTCCCTAAATCTATCATATCTTAAAAGCGGTATCTATCCTATTAAGCTAACCATGGAATCAAATTTCCTATACTATTACACATATGAGACAGAGTTTATAATAGACAACTCATATCCTTCAGTCAGTTTTACCCAACCTACAAACAGTGGAGTATTTGGAGGAGAAAAACTTACAGGATCGATACTGGATAATGAAGGATTAAGAAATGCAACAATTGCCATGGAAAACAATTCATCCACTCAACTCTCAAATCAATTTAACATATCGGTTCCCTTTATCCACGGAAGTTATCTAAATTTAAGGTTCCAAGTCATAGACAAACTGGGTGTAATGAGGAATTTAACACTGAAACTAAAATATTATAACGAGAGTCTTGAAAATATAGCTTTAAATTTGGGATCAAACTCTGTTCTAAACAAGAATTCTTACAACTTTTCTGTTACTGGAGAATTTCAGAACGTATCCGAGATTTACCTTATTCTTTACCGTGCGGGGAATATATATGGCAAATTCAACGTTTCATTTAATGCAACGAGGATTCCACTCAAAAACGGTCAATATAATTACTCATTGCAAGGAATATCATGTGTAGGTAATAATATTGTATTCGAGAAAGGTAATTTTTCAGTCTATTCTTTTAAACCTGGTATAACGGAGAGATTTAACTCCTCCACATATTATTCATTTTATGGAAACTCTCAAAATAATACCTTTTATTATCACTTTTCATCAAACCTTACCGGAAACTGGACGGTAAATCTTTCCAGGAATTCAACTATTATATTTCAGCAAGTATTTTCTGGTTCAAGCATTAATGTAACATGTGAAATGCTCAATGGAAGTTTTCGTGAAAACGGGATTTATCGGCTGAAGATTACGTTCAACTCTATCAACGAATTTAACAAATCTTACAAATATGAGTTTAACGTTTCAAACGAAATTCCGAAGGTCAAGATTCCACAAAGAATTTTCACCAATATATCCAGTGTGAACATATCAGAGTTTTGTAATTCGGCAGGCTTTAGCATATTTATAATGAAAAATAATTTAAGTGAGAGGCTGAACGGCACCATGGCCCTTAAAAAACAGGGACTCAACACTGTAACGCTCAAATTCCAAAATAAATATGGAAATTATATCACACAGAACGTAACCATAGTATACAGCACTCAGCCTCCGCTCCTGGTTGTAAAGGGATGGAAGAATGAAATATATAACAGTACTGAACTGGCATTCTGTGTATTTTCGTACGGTAAATACGGGAATAGTACTGTTCAGGTGTCTGGAAATAATTTATCTATTTTAAGGAATTCCAACACCTTCATACTCAAATTCAGCAAGGATGGAAGCTATAACATCAGTATAAAATCAACCACTGTATGCGGAAATGAAAACAAAACATCACTCAAGTCAGTTGTGCACTCATTCACAGTATTAAAATCATTGAGTCTTGATTATTCGACCTTTTTCAGATCTTTCAAAGGAAGCATTACTTTAAATGGCAATTCTACACACAGAGCACAAATCAATTGGTACATAGAAGGGAATTTTATTTCTTCCGGAAGAAATCTGAATGCAAGCTTACCCGATGGTATGATATGCCTCAAGGTTGTGGCAAGCTATAATAAACAGGTATTAATAAAACGTTTCAGAGTGCTGTCATTCAGCAAATATTTTTTGTTGCCTGTCATTCTCATTCCTATTTCTTATGCAATCTATTCATTCCTGGTTGTTAACAGTGATATGGAAGAAATGGTATCAATTGTTATGAAGTCTCAGGACTCGACTTTGAAGCAGATATTCAAAGGATTGAGAAAGAGACACTTTTCCAGAAGCAAGATAATAGAATGCTTTAAACTGTTGCAATCCAGGGGGATAATAACGATGAAAAAGGATCCGGATAACGTGGAAAGAGTAGTGATCAACCATCTTAATAAGAAAGAGTGATATATGAAAATTCATTTACGCTTCTAATAACGATGAGATCAAAAAATCTATCAATGGCAGTACTAATTCTAGCGCTGGTACTTTTGCCAGTAGCATCATTTGCCGGCAGTGTGTCAACAGGAACATCAGTTTCCAGTCAAACAGCGCAAAATCTAAATGTCAATCCTCAGGTAAACCAACTGCAAAATGTCACAACGGCCCCATCCACTTTACCTTATTCCATTTATTATTATGGGCCAAGCAATACTGAGTGCAATATAACTTCCGGTGATTGGAATAGCATATTTGCAAACGTTTTCAATAACAGGAGTATAATTTCATATAACTTTTCATCAAACACCACAGAATACTTGATCGTATTTGACATCACTTATACAGGTCTCAACCCATTTGGGTTAAGTTACGTCAATGCACTTTCAACCGAAGGTAATCTAACCGTCGCAAATGAAAGGGCTGCTTTCTGGAAAGTAGCCAACGATACATCTATGATAAAGGGAATGACAAACTGGTATGTGCTAAACCACGGCGGATGGCCCGGTTTTTCATGGTCAAGATTGAAGCAACTACCCACAAACCTGACAGAGGAATATACAGGAATTATGGTTGCAATAGTGGCATCAGTTTTCGTTCTTTACTTCGTTTTCAATAGAAGAAAATGAATATGCAACAATTTAATTTGACTCCTGCAATACTGTTATCATGGAGAATAAAATCATACTAGGTGTAACTGGGGCATCTGGGAGTATTCTAGCTAAACGATTTTTGGAATTTGCAGATGCAGAAATTCACCTCGTGATTTCATCCAATTCAGATCAGGTTATTGAATACGAAACCGGAAAAGGTTCTGAAAGTCTTAAGGAACTGGCAGATTATGTTTACAAAGATCAGGATGTCGCTGCAAAAATTAGTTCCGGTAGCTTTATTTTCAAAGCAATGGTGATCATGCCCTGTTCCATGAACACGCTTGCGAAGGTTTCTTCTGGAATTTCTGACAGTCTCATTACAAGAGCTGCTGCTGTGGCATTGAAAGAAAGACGCAAGCTTATACTTGTGCCAAGGGAGATGCCACTGAGTCAGATAGCACTGGAGAACATGATCAGGATCACCAATGCAGGAGGAATAATTGCCCCGGCAATGCCAGCCTTTTATACTAAACCTGAAAATGTTATGGACATGGTAGACTTTATTGTTGGAAGAGTAATGGACTTATGCGGACTTGACAACTCGCTGGTGAAAAGATGGAAGGCAGAGGAGAGGGATTAAGATTCCTGGCAGATAATATGCTTGGAAGACTGACAAGATTTATGAGAATAATGGGTTACGATACCACTTACCCAAATCTAGACGAAGATGATATCTTTTTGATTAATCTGAGCAGGGAAGAGGAGAGGATATTACTAACAAGGGACAAGTTATTGAGTATAAGGCATAAAAATTCCTATCTTATAACATCAGACAGGATTAATGAACAGATCATTCAGATAGTTGAAAGTTTTCCTCCAGATAGGAATAAATTATTTACGCGGTGCACACTGTGCAACGGGATACTTGTAGAAGGAAAATATCCATGCAGGGAAGAATACCATAAGGCAAAGATAAAAAATATCAAGCACTGCCTCTCCTGCGGAAAGTGCTACTGGAGAGGGACACATTCTGAAAATGTGATAGGATATCTTGAAAATCTCGGAATATACAATGAAAGTTAAGGAATTGGAAAACGGATGGAGAGAAATTTACATAGAAAATATCGACGATCTGTGGTATGTTAAAAACATAATAGACGAAAATGCCGTCATTTCTGCTACAGTTATGAGAAGAGAGGAAAAATCAGAAGATATGGAGCGAAGCAAAGCCACTCAAAGAAAACCCATAGCAGTAAATGTTAGGCCCGAGGAAATCTTCTTCCAACCGTTTACAAATTATCTCAGAATTCAAGGTACAATAATTTCTGGGCCGGAGGGCACAGAGAGTCAGCATCAGGCGATACAAGTATCGGAAAGAGAATCCATTAAAATTTATAGAAATGACTGGGAGAGCCTATCCGGGAAGATACTAAAAGAGGCAATGTTGAAAACATCATCCAACGCAATATTTATTGTCATGGACGACGAGGAGGCTATAATTGCAGAAATCCATGAATACGGTTTGAGAGAAGTAATGAAAATTATATCTGGTAAAAGTGGAAAGGAATATACCAGCAATTACAAGAAGCAGGACTATTTTTCAGAAATAAGAAAGGGAATTAAATCTATCAAATACAGAGGTCCTTTGATAATCACCGGTCCAGGATTCGAAGGGAACAATTTTCTTCAATTCTTGAAGGAAAATGAAATAGAAAACATCAGCCCTTACAACATACCTTCCACAAGGGAGGATAATGAAGCAGTCTACGAGATTATTTCCACGGAAGAAGTCAAGCGCATACTGGGTGATTCAAAACTATCTAAAGAAAGGGAATTTATGGATAAATTCCTAGAAGGGCTGTCAAAAAATAAATGGGTAAGCTACGGTGTTGCAAAGATTGTCGAATCCAGTGAAATGGGAGCGATTCAAAGTCTTATGGTACTGGAAGAAAAAATCAGGGAAAAAGAGATATCCCATATAATGGAGAAAGTTTGGGACTCCTCTGGGGATATCATAATTTGTGCAAAATCAAGTGAATATTACCACACACTATTAGGGTTTGGAGGGATTATAGCTCTGTTAAGATATAATGTTCAATAAGGAAAATTCCTAAATCATCACAATCACTGAAATGAATTTCCAACAAGCAAGGTCCTATATTCATGAGAATCTTCCTCTTATCTATCTGGTTGAATACTTTTAATATACCATTGTTAAATACAGGAAGCAACTGCGGAGGTTGTCGAGCTAGGTTAAAGGCGATGGATTTAGGGTCCATTCCCGTAGGGGTTCGCCGGTTCGAATCCGGCCCTCCGCATTTTATGTATTAATCGAACATGTTATTAACCCTGAAGGAAAGGTATATTATGACCTTTCAGCCAAAGCACAAGAGACTATTGGAAATTGCGGAGATAAAGAGGTGGTGGGAAAATAACCGCGCCAGATCCCCGCTGAGTGCTGATGTTCTTTTGCGGAATTTAGGTCTTTACTGTGAGATAAACGGCACTTCTCCCGAGGGGATATTGAAAGACGCTGAATCTGGTGATTTGAAAAGGCAGTTCAGCGATTTTATCAGGAAGATGGAAAGGGATGGAAAGGCAGGATCATATATGGTGAAGTTCAAGCATGCAATAAGGAACTGGTTGAACTTCAACAACATCACTGCGAGCTTCAACGGCATATACATATCCGGCGAATACGAAAACCCAACGCTTAAAGATGAGAGAGTTCCCAACAAGGATGAGCTGTCCCGCATAATTAGGAAAGCAACCTCACGTGGAAGAGTAGCCATCGTAATAATGGCTTATTCCGGATTACGACCGGAGAGTCTGGGCAACTATGAGGGAACGGATGGTGTCAGGCTGGGAGACATAAGTAGCCTTGTATATCAGAGAGGATAGAAATAGCGAATGTTCCGACACAGATAACTGTTCGTTCCAGATTAAGCGAGGAAAAGAACTAATATTTCAGCTTCATTGGAGAGGAAGGGATAACGTATATCAGAGACTATCTTGAAGAACGAATGAAAAGCGGGGAAAAACTAACCCTTGAATCTCCGCTTCTGCAATTCGATGTCCGTAGCAGAAGGAAGAACGATTTCATGAGAACCCTTCTCGTAACTAGAGACATACGGGAATCTATACAGGGAGGAGGTCTGAAAATGCGTCCTTACGTTCTTAGGGCATATTTCAGCACCGCCTTGGACATAGTAGAATCGAAGGGCTTGATATCGCACCCGTGGAGGCAGTTCATTATGGGGCATAAGGGCGATATGGAAGCGAGATACAGCACCAACAAGAGATTACCGCCAGATATGATAGAGGAAATGAGTGTATCTTATCAGAAATGCACTAAGTATTTGGAAACACGGATATCCGAAGTATCAGAGGATAATGCCAAGCAGTATTTACAGTAAAAGGCTCTATTGACAGCAGGATACAAGCAGGAAGAGATAGATAAGATGGACTTATCCGTAATTACGAACGAGGAGTTCCAGCATATACTAAGGGACAAGCTCTTAGGCAGAATGGCAGATAACGGAGCGAAGCAGAGGGTCATACCGACAGGCGACATTGAGCAGTATCTAACGCAGGGCTATGACTTTCAGGCAGTATTGCCAGACGGCGGAGCAGTTATGAGGTTGAAGTTTTAACACGGGGGGGTGACTCTATTTCTGTAAGCATCCTATAAACCAGAATACCTGAAACAACTTCTGCGACGAATAACAGAACAAAAAGGAGATAATATTCTTTGATGTAAAATATAAAAATAGTACCCTGCATTGAGATGAAGATAAACGATTTGCTAAGAAGGTCCATTCCTGAAAAGGCTCTGGTGCTTCCCTTAACATATTTGATTAATGCATATTCACTAACTGGACCTCTAAGGGCATATAATGCCTGCAATAAGACAACCAAGATAATTAAATAAAATAGTGAATCAGCTCTTGACAGGAGAAGTGCGAGAATCCCAATCATCACAGAAATCAATACGAATGCCTTGTTAGGAAGTTTATAAGAGAAAAGGAGAAACGGAATAGGTGCAACAGTAATGAGCATATACCAATATGTTAAAGAGTTCAGGTTGATTGAAAGAACCTGATAAAGGATCAGGGGAAGCAATGTGCCCAGTATCACACCCCTATATGCACCCGCAAAAATCACTGTTACAATATATGGATGAAACACAGATTTGAGCGATTCCCTGATGCCAAGGTCTCTACTTTTGATCGGAATTTTGATTGAAACTACGGCGTTAAGTAACAAAACCAGGTAAAGCCCAATCAATAGGTATGTAAGGGGAAACTTGAACGATAACGCATAGTATCCAATTCCTAGTACTCCGGTAGAAAGGGAAAGTGCCAAAGTAAGAGATAGCTCTTTCTTGTTGAACCTTACAAGTTGGACAACGACAGAAGTAAATATTCCATTGGATAAACCTATCAGGACACTGTTTAGAAAGAAACCAAAAATGTGGGGATAAACTAAAACAACCAAAAATACCTGGGCTGAAACCGCATATGCAATGCTGAGTGAATACTTAAAGTGTGACCTAGCAAATATAAGAAATAAAAATACTACAGTAAAGACAGTTCCAGATGAGAGGATGAGACCTGTTTGTATAGCAGTTAATCCAGAATTCAGCATTATAGCGATATAACCGAACTGTTGAAATCCCAGTGCAAAACTGAAGATAGATCTCGTGGATGTTACGAGAAGTTTATCTTTATCCATCAAGGGGTTACACCCGGAAATCGCTTCGAGAGATCATTTATTACTTTATCAAAGTTTGCCACAAGCTCGTTAGGATATTCCTTGGTATGTTCATTGAATGGCTGGAAAAAATCTTTTACAAAATTAGTTTTCTCCCCAGGTCTAAGAAGTCTTTCCATATAGTATTCCGTTGGATCATCTACCCTTGCTGATATAAATGCAGCTTTCCTTGACAGGCATGCCTCACAAAATCCGCAGTGTATGACTCCTGAAATAAGGCAACTCCAAGTCTTCTTGAAGTCAACGCTCAATTCACATCCCATCTGAATTACTTCAGCTTTTGTCATTTTGGAAAAAGGCATGAATAGTTTTAATTCCAATGAATTAATCTGATACATTTCAAAACGAGAAAAGGCACCTTCCCCTTTAAGTGCTCCAATCATAATTTCGTTACATGATGGCATCAAAGATGTCGCCTCGAGGATTTCAATCATCTCCTGATGTCTAAGAAGCCTTTGCACAGATTGAAAGGGGGGGAATCCAGAAGACTTTATAAGGGAAGAAAAGTCAATGACCGAGTGACTAAAACCAAAATCTCTTGCAGTATTTTGGGTAAGTTGTCTTTCCTTAATGTTCGGAGGGAATCCATAATCAAAATAGACAGTCTGAAAAGAATACTCATTTTTTATAGCCCATCGCAACATTACAGTTGAATCGAGACCTCCGGTGTAATTTAAAAGATACATATTACAACAATCAGTGTTTCCAAAGTAAAAAATCTATTAGAGATTATTTTTGGAATAATCCCTATAATCAGATGGCACATAGTACGTTGCTTGAGCTACATAATCCGTTCTGTTACCGTTTAGAACCTTACCAAAGTCGGTATCAATCACCTTGAACACCATTGTTTCATCGAACGGAAGTGTTTCTTTGCCATTGTACTTATAATGGCGTTTCACTTGATTATAATAGGTCTTTCCATCCTGACCGTACTGAATTTGATTATAGACTGCTTCCATAACACCTGTTTCAATTTGCCTCAGATATGCCGAGTAGCCTGGACTGGATTTCAACTTGTAATCCTTAAAGAACTTTCCGTCAACCTCTACGAGACCGTGCCGCTGTCCGTCTGTGATCTGCACTTCTCCCTTTTGGAGGGCCTTCATGGTCAACTCTCCATTTTCATCTTGAAGATTATAGGTCACATCTGCTTTGAAAGGAAATCCAGTGACGGAACTTATATTCTTGGCTCCAAACAGTGCTTTGGAGAAAGTAGAGTAAGAGAAACACACTACAGACCCTGCTGAATATGCCATGACTTCATATTTAGGTACCCCGTCCCAAAGAAAATACATTCTCGCTATATTACTCTCAGCATCGTATGAGGCCATAGCAGCACCCTCGATTTTTTCTTCATTATGACTTATTCTCAGGTCGAATACGGTGTCAATAGTTTCCCTTCTGATTCCAATCTTGCTTTCCAAAAGAGCACGCTGTTTGTTGTTATCCAAAATTTCTTGAGCAAACATATATTCTAATCCATTTATATGTATATATCTGTTTTCCATATATTATATATAGACAATATATTTAGATGAGCATCCCGGGTTTACATGATTTTTCTGGTTCCTTCCCTCCGGTATGCTATTTTATCACCATTATTATTTGGAAAGAAGGATTATTAATACCATCCCCTGAAAGTGAGGAGTGTAATACACCCGTGTATGTATTATGAATTGCTTGCAGACACTGCAAAAAATACCCGTGTCCTGCAATTATGAATAGTGGTATTATTACAGTAATACAAAATCAGGAAACTCAATTACATGATTAGTACTCCTGTTAGTTATACTAATTGAAAGGTATAGATTAGATAGATATATGTCATAATACTTGTAGCATAGTGCTACACTGCTTTTCTAACACTTTCTTATCCTATGTTATTCATACCACCTATCCAGAATGATAACCCACTTGGCTTGGGCTTGGCTACCCCGACCTCGCTTCGCACCACCCGTGTCGACCCGTATGGCTCATTCGGGGTTCACTTCGTTCACCTTGCTTCGCTCGGTCGGGAGGGGGTTCGCCGACCTGCCCTAAATTTTTGATTGTGTAATAATACGGGCAGGTCTTTGCGAGAAACTTCTTAAAAAGAAGTTTCATCAAGAAAGGGGCTAAAAAAAGATATCAGAATATTTATATACGGGTTCTGAGTCCCAGGTTTATGCGTAAAGGAATATTGATTTTAGGAATGGTCCTCATAATTGTAGGTGTTATTGCATTGGGTTTTAATGGAACGAGTGAGATTAGTAATACGGGCAATGTCTCAGTTTCACCAAACTCAATTTCACTCCCATATGTAACTGGTTATTATGTTCTTAGTTATGGTAACAGTGTTAATTTAAACTTCAGCGCTTCAACATATGTATATGGTTACAGCACAAGTGGCATTTCGCCCGCTTCACCTTTTGTAAATGGAAGTTTTGCTGTTGGAGTTGGAGCAAATGGATGTAATGATACAGGAATGGCAATTACAAGTTCTCATCAGAATAGTTATAATCCTTACGAGAACAGTCATTATACTATAGGCGGTATAGGAGTTTCTGATTTTACAAACTATAAGACTTTTTATAAAGTTAATACACCACCGATACAGCCTATTACTGTTGTGAATTTAACTTTTAATGTATCTTCTAACTCCTTAGTTGTTTTCGCTGGTATGGGAGGCGGGGCTTACAGTATAGGTTTTTCTGGTATACCTAATATCCACATTGCTTCTATTTTAAATTCCTCAGGAGATACTGGACTGGAATTTGCATATGCAAACCTAAGTGCTGGTAAGTATACAATTTCGGAAAAGAGCACCAATGGTGATGGAGGGTCAAATGATAGAAGTGAGATCGTTTCTGCTATAGTTTTCACGACATCGACACAGAAGCCTGCCGCGTCTGGAACATCCAATACATGGCTATACGGCATAGTCGGAGGAGTGATTGCGGTTGCGGTAGTCGGATCTATGTTGGCAATTATGAGGAAGAAGAAGTAATCCCTCTTCCACAATTATTGTTATTCGATTAAAACAATAATCGAACACAGCCCTCCGCATTTTATCATTCAGAGTCTTCCACCATGGTGAACAAAGTTATACGATATTTCTACAGGGCAGTTTCCTGTATATCAAGACAGGCTATGCTCTAAAATAGCATGTTCACACAATAAGTGTGAAGAGATTTCAGATGAACTTTGCGCAAATCTTGCTTCAATGAAACAATCGGGAGAAAGTTTCCCAGATGTCATAAACCAGCTAGAATACAGATAAAAATCAAGCCGATGATATTTTACGAGGGGTTGAAAGGGAGCAAATTCCCTGAAGAACTGGAAAGTCAGGTGAGAAAGAATAGGAAAGAGTCCGTATTAAGGGAGTTCTGATGATTATTTTCGATACCCCTTATCTCAATCGCCAGAGGAGATCCTGGTATGAGGAACAAAATGAACATCTTGGGGGAGGATATTATCTAAC
The DNA here is from genome assembly GCA_021806345.1 of Thermoplasmata archaeon. Next base: position 48,827 of record JAJZXP010000036.1, read on the forward strand.
TACCATCTCTCATTTCGAGACATTCTGATCTGGTGCCAAAATGGGAGCAAAATAAAACAACTTCTTCTCAAACCTGTTCAGCAGGTACGAAACATAGCTGTTTGATAGAGAATCGTTCAAGATAGACTCTGTGATTCAGGAAAGGCTGGATAAGGTCAATCAGAAAATTAATGGTTTGGACGTGCTTATAAAAGGCGGATGTTCTGTCACGGAATTTCTAGGATTGAGACAAGAAACAAGGATTTTAAATTAATTACCAAGGCAGAACGCATAGATATACTTTACAGCACTTGAACTCATCTTACCCTGGGTATAAAGTGGAATAAGATATTACATTTCCATTGTCTGCACTGGAAAGAAGGTATATCCTGTCTGTGATCATTTTTCGGTCCTAAGAAAATCCTTAATCTTGACAGTCGTCTTAAATCAATGCCAGTAAACATTTCACTCTAGGTATAGGTGAAGCTTAGACTATTCTAATATTCCATATCGCAGTTTGAATTAAGAATTGATTGGGTCAAAGTTAGAAAAAATGGTAAATTATATCTAACAGTGTCGAGCTGCTCTTTCAGGACGTAAATTAACAGAATGGATTAGGATAAATTCTGTAGTGTTCAGGTATTAATTCCTGATACCTAAGAATCTGAGTGTTGAGTTATAATTTTTATACATATATATCAATACAGAGATCCAGGTTAGGTTATGGCGGCTTGACCATTCTATCTCCTTATTGAGATAGGTAAGGTGCCTGCTCGGGTCTTCTTCGTGCACGTAATCTTCTCCCCTTATGTACGCTTCAATGTTTTCTACGAGGAATCTACTCTCCTGTTCCGAAATTTGCTCCAGCTTAAATGAAGATTGTATCATTCGGATACCGGATTGGTAAGTTATCCTTTCTATGTCTTTCCGCGACATTGTGGCTGTTTCATAATTTAGATAGTCAGACCAGCTTTTCCCTTTATCCAGGAGATTATAGTAATCCTTGAGGGTGTTGGCAAACAACTTTATCCCGTATTGTTCTGGATGCTCATAATATATGGAGCCAGGATCAAGAAAAGGCGATAAAGGTGAAATGAAAGCGAATATAGTATCGTCGGACTTGAGGCCCATTCTTAAATTGTCAGAATATTTGATATCCATATAGACGTCCTCCTCAACCTGTCCGGGTATGCCGATAGTGAAGTACAGATCGAATTTCTTGCATCCATTTTTCTGAGCATAAAGGATACTCTTTTCCAGATCATGATTAGAGTAACTTCTGCCAGCCATTTGTCTTATTTTTTCATTGGACGATTCAGGTGAAATCTCAGCTGTAAAGTCAGGGAAAACTTTACTTAGCGATTCAAAGTAATTTTTAGTTGGTGGAACAAAATACTCTGTGAGCAGAGGGATATCGATGCCTCTATCTTTGATCTCCCTGAAGAATACTGAATAAAATTTCTCTCCGGCTGCGTTAAGGTCTCCGGCTATAAACACTGGAGAACCAACAATATCATGCACTAGCTCAATCTCTTCAGCAACTGTCCTTGGATCCCTGAAAAGTGGTGATCCGTTTCCATAATTAGACTTATAGGCAAAATTTGAGCCTCCGCAAAAGCCACAATTATACTGGCAACCGTGCTCAATGACGGTAAATGCTTCCGGGTTCCTGATCCAGTTGTAGTAAGGCATATGCCCGAGAATATCACCGTATTTTACCGTATTCTTTGCCAGAGTGCTGTAGTCAATGAAGACTCTCTTGATAGCATCTGTGCTTTTTTCCATTGGATTCTCCTTGATTTTTCCATCCTTGTTTCTGTAAACGAGATTTGGCACGGTAGAAAAATCACCGTTTTTCTCCACAACAGTTGCCAGGTCAACAATCGCCTGTTCTTGCAGGTCTCCAACAAGGATAAAATCTACCCAGGGCATGGTTTTCATAATTTCTTGCTTGAAATAGGATGCAGAAAATCCTCCCAGCAGTACTTTTGAGTTAGGGTGGATATCCTTCACTATCTTCGAGATCTCAACAGCCCCATGTGCGTGTGGGAGCCAATGGAGGTCTATCCCAAATATGTCAGAGTCAAATTTTTTAATATGTTTTGACACATCAAATCTCTTGCTTGATAGCATACCTACAGCCAAGTTGGATATTCGGGCAGAATGACCGCTATGTACAAGAGAACCAAGCATGCTCAGGAAACCGATGGGGTACATTTCAAAGAGTGGAGTGGAAGGAACCACATCACTAATAGGTCCAGTCCTTATCTCTCGTTCTCTAAAATCATAAATGCTGGGCGCGTGAAGAAAACAAACATTAGTTCTCATCCTTATAAATTCTATACTGAACGATAGATTATAAATTTTCTCATGGTGTTCCCAGTAACACGGGTTTTCCAATAGGGTTATTCATCATTGTTTTATTTCTTTCACCTTAGTTGGATTTCCGCTCATAATGAAATATCCTCTCCACCCATATTAAGGAATACAAACACTCTCGTTTATTAGAAAGAATTCTTAAAGTCTTAAAACGAAGAAGAGTACCATCGTTAACGACAAGTAAATGTTTGAATACTTAAATAGGACAAGTGAAGATTCATTGGTCAGATTTTTGAGAAAAAGGATGGCATAGAATAGAAGGGGAGATGAGAGCACTATAACAACAACAAAGTAATAAAGACCCTCAATGCCAAGAAAAAAGGGGATTACTGAAAAAAAGATCAGGAAAACAACCGATGCTAGCACGCATTGTGAAGTGGTACTTTCCTTTGTGACAACAGGTAACATTGGGACGCCCGCTGCCCTGTAATCCTCTCTATACCTGAACGCAAGGCTCCAGATATGAACAGGTATCCAGATGACTATGAGAGCAAAGAGCATCCACGGTAACATTGAAAATGAATCGGTTACGCAGTACCAACCTATCAAAACAGGGAAGCCACCCGAAAATCCACCCAGAATTATGCTCCATGGTGTGCGTCTCTTCAGGAGATAGCTATATATAACCACGTTATCAAATAGGCCCATTCCAAGCCAAAGGAGGGCATAAAAGAGATGAGATACAATCAGCAACACCATCGCAAGGGATGCAAGTATTACACCAAATTGCAATCCATGCATAGGCGCTATTTCTCCAGTAATCAAGGGTCTCTTCCTTGTTCGGGTCATGATTGAATCGATGTCACGGTCGATGTAATTGGTTATAGCCTCAGCACCAGCCGTTCCGAGAGTAGCGGAAACCACAGCAATAATTATACGAAACATCAAGAACGATGCTTGAAATTCCGAAGCCAGTAAAGCCCCTATCAAGGCGGAAAATACCAGCAAAGACCATACCCTGGGTTTTGTATACCTCAAATATTGAGTCGCCCTGCTTAAAATCATATCCATCTCTTCTTTTTAGGTCAATTAGATGTACCACCACACCTCTCTAATCGTCCAGTTCAGGCTTGGCAGGTGATAAAATCCTTATAGACTGGTAATACGCTACGAAACAGATTGTTAAAACCAGTATGATTAGTCCTATCGCTTCCAGTGCCCATGATAGAGTTGCTGTGTAAACCAGCAGCCCCAAGATCGTAACAACAGAACCGAGAACAGTCAAGTAGCCAACTAATTCCTTGTGCTTGTTCTCTATGAATAAATAAGAAAGGACGATAATGGACATAAGTGGCAGGAGGAAGAAAACCGATATCAGGTGGCCGTCCATAAATGCAAGATCGAATTTATATCCAGAGCCTCCTGTCGGGGGTACACCGCTAGTTCCAAACCCATAGTATGATTCCTGTGTTTCTATGTAGTACCCCAAGCCAACCAGTCCAACCATTGTTAGAATCCATATAAGCAGAGAAGAATAGGGCGTAATACGGTGTCCAGAATATCTTTTCTTGATTGCCCAATATAATCCTGGTATTGCAAGAATTGCACCAATTCCAACGACACCCGTGAAAAGATCGTCTTCGGCCAGTCCATTCACTCCCCCTGGTCCAGAAGCAAAGAGGGTAGGGGGAGCAAAGGTTCCAACTCCCGCAATCACGTATATATATGTCATTACAACGCTGCCTATAAGAGATACAAAAAGAGCTAAGTTAACTGCCATTACCTTGGGTTTAGAAAGATCTCCATACCTGAAGAACAATGCCGTCAATCCTACAATGCCGCCCATTATAGCTGGTAAAACCTCGTGGGAATGCGAGGTAAGTAGATTCGCCTCGAAATCGGAAATTCCCAGACCTAAAGAAGTAATGTAATTGCCAAGAAATGGTATGGAACTCGTACCAATGAACATCATAGCAGCAAGAAGCATTCCCAAGAGAGTCGCTATCAATGTAGATACGGCTGAAAAAGTGATTAGGAGATACGCTCCCCATTCCTTCTTGAATTTAGACGGGCTATGAAATGGCACCATAAGAAGATTGACTGTAAACATTATACCAACCAGGAGCATCCAGACATCCCTTACCGTCTCTGTTACCTCATTGAGCGCGTATGTTTGTGAAGTGTAAATAGAAATTGCGCCAAGGAAACTGAGAAAAAGAATTGGTATGGTGCTAAAGTTAAAGAATTTCCTCAGGAAAGGAGACAGTTCCATGATAGAAGAAGACACTATTACAAGAAGTAGCAGCGCTGGTATCATAATAACGTGAAGAAAATTCACTGCAACTGTATTCGACCAAGGGTCCCCCAGGATAAACCACTGCACCCCAAAAAAGGGTGACAACACTAACATTGTCGCAACAAACACGACAATTTCAACCATGCTTTCATGCTCACTGAACATAAATCTCGGAACATGTAACGTTTCAACTCCCTTTCTGGTCAAATCCTTGAACTTTTCCATCTCAGGAATCCCCCATATCATATTTATTCGATGATATAAAAATGTTCGTGTTGACAAGTCTTGATTTGCAAATCCATGAGCTTGAAACCCACTGAGCTTTAAATGGAGAGTGCGTCAGTTCTTAGCTCATCTGGGATTTGCCACAAAAACTCTCTCTTCAAAGTTCAAGTGGTATTTACCTTTCAGGCCTTTATGGAGAATAATCTGACCATTTGGACCAATCATAACTTTCATAACAATGTGAAATAAAAGTATTTGCTCTTATTTCAGCTTACATAGGGTAAAGATTTTAAAAAAAAATTTGGCGGGAAAATTATATAAATTAAAGTTTGCTAGGGAATCTATGGCAATTATAAGTGATGTTAGCTTCACACGTTTTGGCAAGAGAGAGGACGGACTCCTTGACATTGCGTCGGAATCTGCACTGCCTATTGTAAGAAAATACAGGGAAGATATCGACTTCATTGTTTTCTCCAATTCATATTCTGGAGAGTACAACGATATGTCTGGAGTCAACAATCTTTTGTCTACAAGGCTCTCCATGGATGAAGTACCTTCAATAAGGGTAGACAATACAAGCGGCAGTGGGGGGAGTGCCATTATGGTTGCAGACTCTTTAATAAAATCTGGAAATGCTGAAAGCGTTCTAGTGGTGGGGGCAGAGAAAATGACAGGATATCCTACGGGAAAATCCACAAGAATAATTGCGTCGCTTCTGCAGCCGGAGGAAAGATCTGCCGGCATTTCCCTCCCTTCATTAGGTGCTTTTATGACCAGGTCGTATATGAAAGAATTTAATGCCCCGCGGGAAAGTATAGCAAAGGTTGCAGTTAAAAACCATCATAACGGTTCGCTCAATCCATATGCGCATTTTCAAGAGGAAGTCTCACTTGATGCAGTGATGAAATCCAGAATAATTGCAGATCCCTTAAGAATCTACGAATTCTGTCCAGTCAGCGATGGTGCGGTATCAATGTTGATGTCATCAGACGAAAATAAATTCTCATTCGGTAAGGATCACGTCGAAATTAAAAGCGCAGGATACTCATCAGGCACATCCTCTTTGACGTTTAGGGATTCACTCACATCAATCGTGAGTGTTAAAAATGCCTCTGAAATGGCATTTAAGAAAGCAAATCTAAAGCCCTCAGATATGGATGTTGTAGAACTTCACGATATGACTGCAGTCCTAGAAATTATAGAGAGTGAAGATGCAGGCTTCTTCAAAAAGGGAGAAGGCTGGAAAGCAGTGATGGAAGATAAAACAGTTATTGAGGGGTCAACCCCGATTAATACAAGCGGCGGCCTTAACTCAAAGGGACATCCCATAGGAGCAAGTGGTGTAGCCCAGGCCGGGGAAATTTATCTCCAGCTTACTGGAAAAGCTCAGAAGAGACAGGTTAAGAACGCCAATCTAGGGTTCTCTCTTAGCATGGCTGGATTTGGAAACAATGCAACAGCAATAGTTTATGGTGGTGCCCAATGAATATAAACTTGTGCAAGCATTGCGGAAAAAAATTTGTAGTGAAAAGGGCAATCTGCCCTAATTGTGGAAATGAGGATATCGAACAGATTACTGTTAGCAAAGGAAAAGTAGTCGAATCTGTCGATTTAATTGCGTCTCCCGATCCTTTTCCTGAAAAGTACAGCATTATTTTAGTTGAATCAACCGAAGGGGTTAGGTTATTTTGCAGATCACAGGAATCTATTCCTTCAGGAACAGAAGTCGAAATATCCGTAGATGCGCTTGGTC
>JAJZXP010000117.1 GCA_021806345.1 Thermoplasmata archaeon
ATCTCCCGGACAGTCTTCGGAATGAATGCCTTGGGGTGAAATGTTTCCAAGGTTGAAGGCATCCCAATTCTATTTTTCATTTCCAAACTTGATAGGGATAAATTTTCCATCACTAAATATTTTTAACAGTAATTTCCAATATTCTAAGCATGACCAACTTCTAAGTTCCATAAATGGTTTAACACTGTACGATTAATAGAAAAATGATCAACATATTGGCAATTAAGTTTTAGAAACCTTTTTGAATAACGTACCATTCACATTTACAATTGAAAAAAAGCTCAAAGCCAGAAGGAGATAAAAGAAACAAGTTATCACTGGACACTGAACAGCTGAGGACTTATTGCGATGTTTTCATTTCTAAGAACTTTACGCAATCATCGATTAACCTAGGAGTGACCGAATCCACCGTAAGTTATAGAATAAGGGAAATGGAAAAATACTTCGGAAACAAGTTATTTATCCGGCAATCAAATAAAACAGTCGAGTCCACAGAATTTGGAAAATCGTTCTTTCCAGAAGCAAAAGGTATTCTGGAAACCATTGGAAAACACAGACAGTCCAGTCCTGATGGCCAACTTAGCGGATTGATTAAAATAACCGCAGGAGAAATTGGTGGTGTTTATTTACTGCCCGCGGTGATCAGGAGTTTTGAATCAAAATTTAAAAATATACGTGTCAGTATAGAAATAAACAACTCATTCAAATCAATCAAAAAAATAAGTAATGCAGAGTGTGACATAGGTGTTGTTGCCAGCCTGAGTTTTCTACCAAACCCTTACATTGAAAACTTTGAAGTTACAAAACTGCTGAAATTAACATATGGAGTCATAACGCCGGTAAATCACGCATTAGCTTCTAAGAAACTCCTTTCAGTAAAGGAAATTTTGAGATATCCGTATATTTCAAGAGATGAAAATTCTGGATCCCATAGAGAAATATTGAAAATTTTCGATGAAAGCAGAGTAAGAGAAAATGACATAAAAGTTGTTTGGAAATTCGATAACTCTTCATCTGTAATCAATGCAGTATCTGAAGGACTAGGCATTTCAATCGTAAATATTGTTCAGGCATCAAGATATGTCCAGGCGGGATTAATCTCCTTCATCCCTCTGAAAACGAAGGTGGAGTCCAATTTGAATCTGATAGACCACTGGAAAGGAACAAACCACCTCGTTAACGCTTTTAAGAATTTTATTATCTATTACCTAGAATCTTCAAAAATTCAATTTTGAATTGTCTTTCTTTAACATACTTCCAGGATTTAAGTCGCGTGTAAGATTCACATTTTAGAGTTCATACATTTACCAGAAATCCAGACAACGTTTTCTTTTTAAGAATAATAATTTAATTTTTCGATTGATATTTGAAATATAAAAAAATTTTTATATTGATATAACATGTTATTTGGATGGAAAATTCTGAAAATAATAAGCGGATGGGTATAGGTGCACGACTTGATCGTCTACCGTCTAGCAATTTGCAGAGGCTGTTTATCAGTCAATTAGGGGTAGGCGTGTGGTTCGACCTGTTTATTTTATTCACAGGGGGACCTCTTGCGTTGCCTATTTCAAAAAGTTTGAATGTAAGTCAGACAACAGCAACATTTTATGTCGCAGCCTTTCCCTTCATTGGGGCATTCTTTGGGTCAATAATCTACGGGATTCTTGGAGATAGATACGGAAGAAGGATTACATTTCTAACCAGTTTATTGGGGTTCGGCGTATTCTCCATTATTAGCGCATTTTCTACAAACATATATGAACTTGGTGCACTGAGATTTATCTCATATCTAAGTGTCGGAGGAGAGATTGCCATAGTGGATACGTACGTCAGTGAATTTATAACCAAGGAAAGAAGAGGTAACTGGCTTTCATGGATGTATACTCTTGCATGGACATCATCGCCCATAGGTGCATTGCTGGTGTATCTTTTCGAACCCACTAACTATATACTTCCAGGCTGGAGATGGGTATTACTCATAAGCGGAATTGGGGGATTGGTAGCATGGGCATACAGGTTTAGGCTCTATGAATCACCAAGGTGGCTGGAATCACATGGAAAAATAAAAGAAGCCGATGAAACCATGGACAAAATAGAAAGTAGGATAATGCAAATGAACCATACAAATTCCTTGGCTGCACCTGAATATGTTCCGTATACAACTAAAGAAGACAAAATGCCATTTCTGGACCTATTTAAGGGAGAATATAAAGCAAGAACAGTAATGATTTGGATACTCCAATTTCTTCAGGGGGGAATGAGTTTTATAATTGGAACACTGGCCCCAATCGTTTTAGTGACCGCCGGTTTTTCAATAATTCACAGTCTGCTTTTCACTGTAGTTATCGATTCTGGATATGTTTTAGGTTCATTCTTTGCAGCCTTCGTTCTTGACCGCTACGACAGGAAGGCTGAAATTATAGTATTTGCAATTCTCTTAGGGATTGATGGATTTGCGTTTTCGTTGATTCATGTAGTGGGATTGATTCTTCTCTTTGGCACAGCT
>JAJZXP010000232.1 GCA_021806345.1 Thermoplasmata archaeon
CTCCCTTACAACAGAATCTCCGATCTTCTTTCCCTTGAGATAGCTTTCAGCCTTTCTTGCCCTGATTGGTTTTGGGCTTACTGACGTCATTCCTATCCCTGCCTTTTCAATGATGCCGGAATTGTCGAATCTGATCTGCACAGCTATTCCGGCTACGGAGAAATCTCCTGCCGTCTTCTTGTTTTTTATGTAGCATCCGGCCTCATGAGCACCCCTTCCGGGTATTGTTATCTCCCTGAGTATTTCTCCATATTCCAGCGCCGTTGTGAATGTGTCTATGAAAAAACCGTCCGCGTCTGCAACCCTGTCTCCCCTGGCGTTGGCGATGGTGAACTTTGCTCCAAGTGCAAGCATGACTGCTGGCATGTCATTCGATGGGTCGCCATGAGATATGTTCCCACCTATGGTTCCCCGGTTCCTGACCAGCGGATCAGCTATGTTGGAGGCGGCGTCGAATATGATCGGATACTTCCCCCTGATTGACGCACTGTTTTGGATGTCGTCAATTGTGGTGAGTGCACCTATATGGAGTTCATTGCGAGACTCCCGGATATAGTTCATCTCCTCAATCCTGGAAATATCTACGACATAGGGAATCGAGGCTAGCCTTAATTTGAGGAGAGGTATGAGGCTCTGGCCACCCGCTAGGATCTTTGCTTCTCCATCGTGTTTCGCAAGTATGTCAAATGCCTCCTCTATCCTCCTCGGCGCAAAATATTCAAATGAGGATGGGTTCATAATTGCCTAACAAAAGACGATATTTAACATTTACGAGCGTGAAATAATGGATTTTTGGTTATGCGGGAAGACTGTGTCCTCGATCTTGCCTGAACCTTTTTGGGCAACCTATCATCTCCCCCTGTTCTTCATCAGGGATGTCACTGCGCCGATGAATGCAAGTGCTGAGGATATCGGCATAACGATCCTGAATCCATTGATAAAACTGTCATAAAAGAGAGGCGTGGTTGTTACTTTGGTTCCGGAGGCAGGTTTTTAGGATGGCGATCTGAGTATACTTGCTTTGAGAATCATTTAAGCATTGTTTTCTCAGCTTTTTGTACTGCTTTTTGTCTATTTCTCCTTTGACGAGTTTGTCATTTAGTTCTTTCAATGCCTCATTGTGAACACCACTTTCCAGAGCTATTTCGGAAGCTGGTTTCAACACCTCCCGGGGGATGACGAGAATCAATCCTACAAGTGCAAGAACACCGCCAACCGCTTCGAGGGTTTCGGCTTCAGCCATCGCTGACCGGTAATTTAATGCTACTGTCCCCAGAACTCGCTTTCTGATTTCAGACCTATCAAGTACACCACTGAGTAATAAGATGGCATTTGAGTATATCTACAAGTACAATATAAAAGATGAGGCATCCAAAAACCCTGAGCTAAATCGTTTTTCATGACATCAAGATCAAATATTGTGAACCACTATGCACTTCTATTAGTGACTACAGTGCAGATAGCGAGAGCGTGGGCATATTTTACGGCCATTTGCCACAACTTAACAAGGACAATATACCTGCAGTACAGAGTAAACTATTGAAACTTCATGAAAAAATGGATAAGAGAGCAGTGAAATAGGAAATATATCGCTCATTCTTCATCATTAACGGAGACTTTTCAAGGAAGTTTTGAAGGAATTCAGGATTGATGATAGAAGCAAGGAGTTTTAAGGAATTCCTCAATTTTATAAACTCATATATCACTTTTAACCCTTTTCTACTACTCCGAATACATAGGCTTTGAAGAAGTTGCTCCAAAATTGGATATTAGTAAGTGCCTTTCTTAAGTCGGCGGAAACGGAAGTAAAAAATGCATCCGATTTGATCAGTTCAGCAACATTGATTCCTTTTGCCTTTTCTTTCGGACCCCTAAAATTTGCTGGATACTTCAAATTTGTATAGTTTTCTCCCAGGAATTGGCAGAGAGGAAAATATGTTGAAATAGTCAGAAAACCCAAAATAAGTCCATTAAAACTCCTAAATAATTTTGAATCCATTCTCAATTCGACTAGTTCATTATGTATCTCTGAAAAGTTGGTATCCAGCTCTTTTATATGTTCTGCGTAACTTTTCATTGGAGTGAAAAGGGAAAGCATGCCTAGAGCGGTATGAAACAACCTTAAATGTATAACAAAATATACCAAAAAACTAAAATCATCTTTCGGCATTTTTTCTTTTAGTTTTGCAACTTTTAACCTCACATCATTGAAACTTTCGCTTTTGTTAGATGTTAAAGTTAGGAGTTCGATATAAAAATCCCTTAAAGCCCTAGAGTAACTGAAGTAAACTTTCGCATCACTTTCTGCTACAACATTTATTCTTATTAAAGCGTCAATAGTTATTCTATCCTGTTCAATGGATCGTTCTACGTATTCAACAGATGGGATAGATTTGCGCAGCTCTTTCATAAGGACCACACAGGGAACATGTTGCAAATTAATGGGATCCTTTAATTTGGATGCAGAAGACAGGAAAGTTGTCACGCTCTGAATAAATTCACTTTTGAAACTTTCTTTAACTTCTGTTGCCTTGAGAACACTGGAATATGGGCGAGATAAATTAGAATCAGAAAAAATGAGTAAAAATTGAAAAAACTGTGAACTAATTTTGACTCCTTTTTCCAGTGCAATTTGAATAAACTCTACACATTTTTTCTTGGAAAAAAGTGGATTATCGTGACTGAGATCATAAGCAGTTAAATCTTCCAATGCAGAATTCAACCAATCATCCAAGCTAGTAAGCAATTCTTCAAATACCTCGACACTGAAACTCATTATTAGTACTCCGGTTGGCTTAATTGTAATAATATTATGGTAGGTAATAATAACTTGTGATTAGGATTAATATAAGTGCAAAGATCAGATTGCAGACATGTACAGAGAGAAACATCCTTAAATTTACACAACTTTAGGGATGCTATGCATTAGCTTTAGTGGTTGTCATATGGTCTAAGTGATATTTTTAATTAAAAGCTATAATTACCCTTAATGCCACAATTGCTTGAAGTATCACATGTATCCAAAAGAGGCGCATCCTTGAGGATAACAATACCTAAGAAAGCTGCCGAAGCACTGGACCTCAGGGAAGGGGAAATCGTGGGATTTTATGAGGACAGTGGAAATATTTTATCTTGAAAAAGATGAAATAGCCTTCATTCCAGCTTCGAGATCTTGACGCCGTTATCATCCGTGAATTTCAGGATGTCCCAGTCCTCCAGTCCAAGCCTTTTCGCAATCTTCCTAGGTATCGTTATCCTGTATGATGTGCCTCTTGCAGACACATGCGTTACATCTATTATCTTCTCTCCTGCCATTCCCGGTCATGGAAAAGTCATATATAACAAGCCCCCGCAATAGGAAGGTCTGATGAAAAGGCTCTTTTTCTCACTTTTATTTTCTCCAGAAGACTATACGTAATGTGCCATCTTTATCGGAGTTATGAACAGCAGAGGTGAATCACTCTACCTGCCCGATGACCTTGCGGTCCAGAGGGCAAGGAAGATGGGATACAATAAGGGATGGAATGACCGCAAGTTCCAGGACTTCAGCATCATTGAGGAGGCGCTAAGGCAGAGCACGAACTTCACAGAGTTCTCGCAGATACTCAGGGAGAAGATCACGGAACTGGAAAGGAACGTAGGATAGTGGCTAAGAGGAATCCCTTCACCAATGAATATTACACCGGCCGGAAGGATCAGTATGATCTGAATTATGCACTATTCAGGAAGGCTGTGGAGGAGACAGAGACAAGGGATGAGCTCATAAAGTTCCTCGAGGAAAGATTTGGTTACGTAATATCGAAAATTGCGGACCAGAACGCAAAGGAGCTTATGGAAGACCTGGAACTAATCTGATGAGATCAGATCTGCCATTTCCTTTATCTTTTCCGAGAATTTCTTGCCCTTTTCTGTCAGGGATATCAGGCTCCTTGCAGGATAGGATGTGTTGTCAATCCTTGTGTTCACCAGCTTCAGCTCCTTTGCCTTTTCGATATCAGTACAGGTGCAGCTTCAAAATGGCTGATTTTGTGGACATGAAAGAGATTGCTAGACGAATATCAGAGTACGCACCTCTTGAATCTGTCAATGACCGACCCTGAGATGGTCGACATTTTTCGGAAATCGGACATGGTTACTGAGCCTCACAGGCCAAAGATGGTCTATGATCTGGAGAAGGGGAACAGGCGGTGTTGTGGGGTAACGGTTGGGTCCTCGTCATTGAAGCGCCTCAATCAAAGCGCCGGGAAATACCTGAGAGCTCTGTTACACCTATCCCAATGAGCGCACCGGCTGTAAGTGACATAAAGTTTCTATATTCCGGGTTGTAATTAAACTCAGCTGCATTATACAAGAAATTGCCATTGTTATATACCATAGCATCGTTTGCTTTAACAAAGTAGCTTAGAGTTAGGTTTGCAGATTCATTTAGGAAATGGCCAGATTCCGATAATGTCAAAATGTCCGGCGTTGATAAATTTAGAGTTCCTTGTAAAAGCTTAGTTTCACCTTGGCTATTCGTGACGTATTCCCTTAAAGATGTGATTGTTAGAGATGAAAAAGGAACCACAGATGATTGAATTTGAACCTGTTCTACATAATCGTAAGGAACCTTTATGCTGACCCCGTAACTAATGAAACTTAATGACAGACTTGTGAAATCATCAATGCTTATGTAGTGGTCGTACGAAACATTGCCCTCGAGATACTGATTATTTGATATGAAGATCCCACTAAATTGAAAACTGGAAATATTTAAGTTTAAGAGTGCCTGTTGTCCGGTAGGCGTGAATAGATTGAGTGTAAAATACTGATTTGAGATTGAATTCCTTGATGATGACTGATTGTTTATGTCAAGATAGTATGGGCTAACTATGTTTGAGATTATCTGAGAGGCACTTTTCATTTGAGCATTGTAACTGCTATCGCTTACTATCTCACCAGTCAGTGAATTGTTGGACAGGCCATTTGATATGCTTAGTGATCCAGAGTAATATTGGGCTTTTAATGAGTTGATATATGGTGAGTGGGTAGTTGTTGCGCTGAAGATGTTAATTTCTCTACCATAGGAGTAAAAATCTGCCTTTAGTAAATTTGCATTTGTCTGATTGGAATAAGTCTCTACTGAAATAGGAATGCCGTCACTTGTTGCAGTGAGTTTGGTCAGTATCATTGGAAAAGAATAACTTCCAGTGGAATTAACAACGAGTTCATTAAAATCAGATAGCGTGTTGGGAATTAGCGATCCGAGTTGCACTGAAAAAACGTCACCACTGAATTTGACGATTTCATTACTGTTTTGGATGAAAGATAATGCAACGTTCTGTCTAATGGGATTGGAAGAACTCAAACTCAATTGTTCTATCAAGAAAGTTGCCACCAACAAGATTATTACTGCAACTAGAATTTTTTTTACTTTGTCTTTATTTCTTGAACTCTTATTCTCCGCCGCTTTTTCTTTAACCATAAACTATGATGTCATGTGAACTAACATTATATATTCCACCATTTACCGATGCTTAGAAATTGAATGGTTCTGGGAGGAAGTTCAAGGAAAGTTAATGGATGTCACATTGTAATCGAGGTATTTTTGCGGATCCAGCCAATAATTAACCTTTCCATCTTTTCCGACATTACTAGATATTTCTTTCCTAACATATTCCGTCGGTAGTTTATAAAGCAAGATCCTTTCGCCATATACTCCCGTGCAAATTACCAAGTAATCAAAGTTCTCGGTTATACCAAAGTCAGTAGAAAACGGGGTTGGCTCCTGATCTGAAAGCGATTTATCATTACTCTTATGTCCTTTCCCTCTTTATGAAGTCTTATGTGACCTGATTTAGATATATCTGTATCAATATCTACATCAAGTTACCTCTTTGATTTTACATAAGCCACGTAGTAAAGCCCTATTTTATGGGTTAAAAAGTTGTTTTTTCCACGTTTCCCACTCATTATGAATTATAATTTTTTGTTTTTTATTTTAGCGTTGTCGCCTAACCAGCTCTTCAACTGAGAGAGTTGTTCACCTATTTTTCCATTCGCTCTTTCCGCACTTAGCTCTTTGGGAACAACAAACTGATAGGGCTCTCCACCCAATACAAATATTTCCTTATACGACTCCGCATATTTCTGAAAATCCGATCTAAAAACAACTCTATAAATTTCTGCTGAACTCATATCAAGTTTCAGGTCGTAAGGGCTTATTTTATCCTTGTAATCAATAAGACCATACTTTGCTGATAGTATTTTTATATCAAGATGATTGTTACGTGATTTCAAGTAACCTCGCACCATTTTGAAAGATGGGCCATCATAAACATTTATTGCTTTGCCTGGCTCTTGTTTTTTGACCTTTCCACACGCCATAATTAGGAGCCTCTTCTCTTTGTTGTTCGCACTGAACTTTGGTTCATCGTAGATTGTTCCGGTGTTCGATTGAAGTGGATTAAACACTTTCTCTATTACATATCTTCTTGTTTGCTCAAACCTGTCATTTTTCATATCCGCCTGTTTTTTATTGTATTTGAAGATCCAACCTTTGTAGTCGGAAGCCCATACATCTACCTGATTGAAAAACTGAAGTCTTCTTCTATTAAACACACCCAATGGAAAAATCTTGTCACTAGGAAAGTTGGTTCTGACCGCTCTGAGAACATTTCTTAACATTATGTCGTGCTTTACCTTTACCAATCGAACGTGATTAGGTATTTTATCAAGAAGTCCGCCAATGGCGACGATATCTAGACCGAGTTCTCTTTGTTCGCGGTAACTTTGCAAGTACTCCGCCACAGATTTTCCTTGAGCAACGCCAATCAATTTGAAACTTTTAGTTCCATTTTGATACTCTTTGATTGCTAGTTCCGCACTTTCCAGTGTTTTCTTTCTATCTCTAAAATAATCTTTTATTATTCCATAATTAACACCCATTGCTTCATAAGATCTGAAAATTTGAGAATATGAATAGTCTGTCTTTTTTTGGAATATTCCAGAATCTCCTACTTTAACTGTCGCCAAATTAAAATCAGAAAATTGTTTTTTGAAATTGCCACTAGTGAAAGCATGGGCAAGGATTCCAAATTCCCCCTTGTGTTCAGTGAGTCCTGAAAGGATCCTGAGTGATGCTGGTCTATCCACAACAAAAATAGGTATCATGGGTTATATTCCATAGGTCCACTAATCATTTAAATGTTTTCAGGAATCGTAACTGGTCATTGGAATGTGCAAGACCTCTCATCGTTAACTCATCGTAACATTTGAGCATGCTGAGTTTTTCGTGGTTTGAAGTAATGTTATATCAAAGTATTCCGGCCTATGTGTTTAAACGTCATGTTAAGCTGGTAGAACACGATGCTGGAATCGGAAATTGAATCGTTTCCATGCATATTAGACCGAGCAATTACTGAAAATAGGCATTGGCAAATTCCAGCTGTTTTCAATTTCAATAAGTCTAAAATCCACTGAGTGCTAATTCCAGACTGCAAAAAACTTAACCAGTTTTTACATTTTTTATACGAACAGCATCGTCATTTTCTGTTCTATCAACCTAGAAGCGATATTACCAAGAAATCTCAGGGCATAGAAAGCGATAAAGTTCAATTTATTAAATAATTGCTGAAATTTCTATTAATCAGAGTCCCATTGTAGAAGCCTGTACTTTCCACACTATTCATGAACTGGATGAACAGGGATATGGGGTCATCAGAGGATATTATTGATTCAATTAAACCCTTATATTGAGGGAGGGCAATATACGCTTTCAAGAGCCTGAACACAAATTTTGGAGATAAAAAAATGTAATCTATTGATTCATCCTTTTCATTAACTTTCCTCCATTTCTTTTCAGAGGTTATTTCAGGAATAGATTCTGGAAGACCATACATGATTTTTTTCCTCAACTCATACAGAGTATCCCTGCGAACAGTCACGATACTCGTGATCTGGTTATACTTAACATGGGGATTAGCGAAAGGAGCAATAGAATCCCTTGTGTAATCATAAAATGCCAAACCAACCAGGATGTTTTTTTCTGCTCTGTTCAGTCCATCGTGCTCTATGTTATAGATAGTATAAACCTGACCTATATATAGGCCATCTCCTGATTGTGACAGCGGGTGATACATCCCGTACTCCATCGACAGTTCAATAGGAAATAATTTTGCTCCAAATGAATCGAACGACGAAAAAAACGCGTCAACCTCTACCGTTTCAATTCTCCTTGCACCAAAAGATAATACAGATTTACGACTCGCTCCCCTAAAACTATCTATCGTAAACTTCAATATTAGTATATTAAATGTACAGTCAGCTTCGTCCTTGCTAAACTCTGTTCTGCTTCTTATATGGATGTGTCTCTTTTGAGAAATTGGGATATACCTTATTCTGCCACCATCATTTTTTGAAATGACTGTAGGGGGTTCCAAAGAAAGTGAAAGGTTGAGCGTGTCAATGTAAAGTTCAAAAAGGTATTCTGGCAACTCGAATTTGCTGATTTTCCCATAGGAAACATAATTGTTCTCTATTTTAGTTCCGTGAGGGTTTATCAAGACCATTTCATTCCGTTTTCCTATTGTCTCTCGAATTTTCTCAGATATATTTGCAGTTGTTACGGTCAGGGAAACAAGTTCGCCAGTTTCCGGAAAAATGGCTGGATAAAAAGTGCTGGATACAAAAATTGTACGCAATCCACTCTTTGAAGAATCTGTGATTGTAATTGCCCTTGCTCTGCGATTATAAAAAGGTGAATAAAATGGGTGCAAAATAATGCTATCCATTATTTCATTGTCATTTGTCATGCCAAAAGCCTCGATAAAACTTCCTTTTGCGCCTTTTCAACAACACTGATTGTTACAATTTCACGATTCTTGTATATGCCGCTATAGGTAACGTTTGCACTGCCAAGGTAGAGTAGGTAATAGCCCAGCACCGCCTTCATGTGGAGACCTTTAATTACATTGACCTTGAACCCCTCTTTTTCGAACTGCTCTAAGGAAGCTTGCGTATATCCATCATTATTCGACATATCGCTGGTAAAAACCTCTGTGTCTACGCCTCTTATGCGCTCCTCTAAACATAGTTGTAATAATGGGGTCTTTTTCACGGGCTGTTCCCAAGGCCTAATCAGTGAAACAGATGCATTAAGCCAAGGTGAAATTATGTAGACTTTTTCTTTACCAGGGGTAAGCAAGTATATTGTTGGTATGAGATAAGATAAATGTTCACCTCTAAAGGAGAAAAACGCCATAATTTTCACCAAGTAAATTTGGACTCTTTACAATTATGCCCCCCTCTTTCACGAGTTTTGCGACGTCATTTGAATTATTAGTTTGAATTATAAGTGTCTCAAAGTACCAGTGGGCTATTTCTCGACTTATGTGATCCAACTGTTCATCGTCTCCCATCTCACAGGACTGTAGGGCCAAACAGTAGTGGCAACCATCCACACATGTTGGATAACTCTCTACAACTTCACCCTCTGACAAGGATAGGGTATCCGCAATTTCCTTTGTGAAACCACTCCTATCGGATAGAGACCTCGTGGTTGAATATAGTCTCATTAATTCATTATATACGTTCGTCCGTTGAGAAGAAGACTGAATCTTATTGTGCTCCTCACATTCGATTATTGAAGCTATGTCTTGAAGAACCCGGTTAGTAGACAAAGTGATATAGTCGATGAACGTTATCAGATAACCTGACCCACCTTCTTGTAATTCACCTATAATTATTTTATAGTTAACCTCATCTATTTCATAGACGAATTCATCCGGGGAAAGTCCTGTAACGGTAGATATCGTTTTGAGCCAGAGGTGTGCTATGCTATGTAACACATCATGTTCCGAGAATTGTCCTCTTTGAGGATATATCTGTTTGAATTTATTGTACAAATCATCTACTCTTTTCTTTCCTATTTGAATGCTCAATGCATGACTGCTTATCCAGTATCCATAGGGCCTACTGGCTTCAAGATAGAACGTGCTCGAGCCCCTGCCTGGCATATATGAGGCAAAATCTTCGTCATAGTAACAGTTTCGAATGCTAAGGGCTACTCCTTTAAGAACTATGGTTACCTCTGCAGTCTTAGACATATCTATTCCTTTGAAAGGACTTGTCAAATTTCCGAGAAACTCCACAGAGACTTCTTCTTCAGGAGAAGCATAAGCTCTGACTATAGACAATCTGGCATGGCAATCTGGACAGTTCCTAGTGTTAGAATCAAAGAATTTGAAACAATTTCTGCAAAATTCTACAACATCGTTAGTACTGTCTAGTGCCCTTATCCTTTCGATTCTTACTGATTTTGGAAAAACTACAGTAGAATCATTGTAGATAAAACTCACACCGTCTATGAAGCTTGCAGTTTCAAAGGTAATCCTTGATCCATCCATTCTTATTTCTGGTAGGGTAACTAGCTTCTGACCCTGAGTACCATATTCGTTAAGTCTTAACGGAAAGAATTTGTAAATGAGATCACGAATGTCGATACTCTCACTATTCTGTCCTGGCCTATGGATATATCTCTCACACTCCGCTCCCGACGATGAAAACAGATTGTTTGGAGGAAGCACAGGTAAGTCAAGATTATTACTAGTACTCAAATTGTAAGACGGGATGAAAAAGTATTGTGCCCTAAGGACGTATTTTACTATTTCCGAATTCAATGTCTTTGTAACTGCCTCATTCAATTCGTAGAGGGTTCTCAATTTCAAGAACAATATTCTCACCTCGTTCTGAGCATTAGCGAGTGAATTGGTGTTAGCAAGTCTATTAATTTTGGAATAAGAATCTCCGGCCATTATCGAGAGATCAGTATTTCGGTAATTGATTGCCAAAGTATTCAAAAATGTTAGCAAGTCGTTCTGGTTATTTTGTTGCTGTGCTGTGTTGCTACCATTTCCATTGAGATCGAAAATAACTGAATCAAATCTGACAGTTAAATCACGCATTATCGCATTCTTTATCGCATCCGAGAGCGACAATGAATCAACCGCTTTAGTCAGTAGTGCTTTCTCTCTGCTTACGTATTGCAAAGGAGTCAACCCATCCAAAAGAAGTCCGTTTAAGAGATTCAAGTTATTATCAATAGCCGATTTTGCACTTGTTACATTCGAATTCTTGAATGAAGTAAAATCGGAAAAACTGCTCATGTTTCCAAGGTTGGAAAAATTCAAGGCAACTTCTTGTTCCATGAAATTTAGGAATTCCGGGCAAATTGACCTGATTATAGTCTCCCAAGCGGATCTAAACTTGTAAATGTATTCATTATTACCCACACTGATTCCACTGATAAGACTGGTGTAATTAGAAGCAATATCCTCATAGATCACTTCTAATTCAGAATGTACTTTATTGATCAATACATTATTCTCTTCAAGAGGTAAACGATATTGGCGCGTCAGAAGTTGGGATCCTAGGGAGAAATAGAGATAATCATTTGAGCGATCTCCGAGGATAAAGTAGAATTCAGGGCGTGTCCCTGGGGCTCTTCCCGCTCTTCCCTTTCTTTGGATGTAATTGAATATCGTATAGGTTGCTCCGTATTGCACAAGGTGGACAATGTCAGGAAGGTCAATTCCCAACTCAAGTTCTGCAGTCGAGAGAATGATACTTGAAGTGGTTATTTGGTCAGTTTGCAAATTTTGAGAGGATACTGGAGTAATACTCAGCCGGCCTGGAGAGTTAATGTTTTTGTTATTCCTTAATATGGCCCAGCATTCACCGTTGGCAAAAACTCCACATGAATTGTGGCAATTGGGTCTTAATCCAGTGCATTGGTCATTTATGAAGCCGTTTTGTCCATTGAGCAAACCGTCTAATCTGAAATTGTGCAAATGTTTAGTGTTGTATGCATCTTCAGTCTGTCTGGAAAGTAGACCCACTGCGTCTATGGAGTCTATAAAGGCAAGAGTCTTTTCTGTGTTTCTTGCGTAAGATGACTGTAAAATTAGCATAAATTGGATGAAACTTTGACTTCTAAGACTATAGGAGGAAGCGTTTTCTCTATTTTTGTCTGAAGCTTTTAAAAAATAATATGTCTCGCCGCCTGAAATTGGGGTTTTATCCATTTGCTCTGGTTCAAAAACCTCAACATCATTTCCGAATATCTTCTGGCCAAATTTACTTGGAGAGTCAATAGTGGCACTTAAACCCGCAAATAATAATCTCTCATTGGGCTTTAACTTCCTAATTTCTTTTATTAAAGAACTTGCATGACTGCCATAAATTGAATTATAGGTGTGAACCTCGTCAACTATCACAGCTTTGAGCCTTTTCTTGAAGTCCGCTCTTATGTCTGGATCAGATAGCAAGGATTCCAATGAGTTAAAAGTTGTAAAAAGAAGATTTGGCTGTATAGTACTATGGGTGTCCCTGGCAATTGAGACTTCCATCTCGTTTCCACAAGAATTACATTTCCAAGAATTGGCTTTCAGAAAGCTGGCACTTGTCCCTCTTGGTCCAGAGCGGTAGTTTGTACTTCTTATGTGTAGATTAGTTTCAAATTTCCCACCACATGAGCATTCCATCAATAGCAACTTAGCCTTATCCATATTTGAATTTACATAAGTGACCTGCATAATCTCGTTTTCAAAGGAATAATTCCAATACGCTTTGTAGTCTATATTCGATGAAGTCGGTTGGTTATTTATCATAGCATTCTTCTGTTCGCTTTGATAAATTGTCCACTCCAATTTTGGTTTTATCTCGGTCATTTGGATTCCAAGTTTCAGTTTCTTTGCTCCCAAATTGTAAGCTCCAAGTCTTTTTATTTGATCGAACACAAGTGCTCTTCTCGGTACGATAACAAGAACAAGATCCCCAGTTTCAACAGCATGTTTCATTAATGGTGGCACAACCGCCTCAGTCTTACCAAACCCAGTAGGTGCAGCTACGATCATGTCTTTGGTTGTATTCCCAGCAAGAGTTTTGTTTACAAACTCCCAACTTTTTATTTGAAACGACATAAAGCTTGGAAATTTTAGTAAACTCGCAACATCGAGCAGGTACCCTTGGAGTGAGTTTTTTGATATTGTGGCGTTTTTTTCAAGTTTTGTGCCAAATTCAATCTTCAGGGATGAATTTAGAAGAGGAGCTTTTTGATCCTGGTGTAACTTCAATCTCTGCTTCATTTGAATGATGCCCCGGGCTAATAATTCATTATCCATTGATACGTTAGGCAAGCTTCTCAATAATTGCAAATCATTCACATTGTCTATTCTGGTCACTTAATCACACTCCTAATCTCCTGCTGTTTCAGCTTCCAATGAGAGTCCCTTATCTTAGCGAACTGACTGTGGCTGATATTGCCATTCATGAAGAACGATTTCATCACGAATACTCCCCCTATAATGGGATTCCCAGTACCCTTCACTTGGAACCAGATGGTATTTTTCGTCACCTTCTCAAATTCCATTTTACTGTTATTCATGTTTTTCACCCTTTCAAAATCTCCTTGTAGTCTTTGTTTTCAACACCATGCTTATCCGTGCTTGTCATATTCGGATATATATGATGTCTAGCTTCCTCTTCCTTCTCAAATTCCTTCCCTCATGACCCGCATTTCATTCCATCACTCACTTCCCATTCACCTTTCTATCTCTCACGTTGTTAGCGCAAACGCACCACAAAGGTAATCCTGTTATTATCTACTCCCACTCCACGGTTACCTTCACCTTCTTTGGCTCCTTCGAACTGAATACGGATTTCTGAACATACACAGCGTGCCGATAGCAGGAGTACCCGATGATTTCTCCTGGAATCTGTATGTGTTCTTGGTCTCACGCTCGAACTCGAATTCTATCTCTGTTCTGTCCATCTTCTCACCCAGTAAATATTGCATTATCTCTCAATTGCTAATTTATCAGCATCAGGCAACATGGGAACAAATGATTTACTCGAAAACAATTTATAAACCTTGTTACGATGCATGCTACGAGTTCACATTGCACTGGCTTCTGGAGATGGTACGGCCTCATAAATAGGCTCTTTTTCTCATTTCATCGGAAAGGACATGGGTAGAAATCGAGGTTAGGAGGAGGCATCTGTGGGACAACGACCTCAAGCCTGAGTTGATACAGCAGCTCCTTGGCCTTACAAGCGTCGGTAAGACCATGATCTACATTCAGCCAGATGCTGAAGACACATTTTCTGAGGTAAACGGGAACATGAAAAAACTGGATTTTATGATTCCCAGGGAAAGGGACTAAAAGAAACGGTCGGGCGCAACCTAGACTACATGATATGCTCCGGCCGGGATTTGGACCCGAGTCGAGGGATTGAGAGTCCCTAATGCTTGACCTGGCTACACTACCGGAGCTTCGTTGCAGATTCCTAGGTTAAATTTATTACTTTTCCTGAAGAAATTATCCGACTTAAAGAAAACTCCAACTCATTACAAAATTCAAGTTACACAACCATATCCTGAATAAAGATCAAGAAACACTTGGTGCACACGTCTCAGCAGCCTGAGAACTAAATAGGCCAGAAAAGTTTTGACAGTTCAACAACAACAGCAATGGCTATGCCGATATAGATCACCAACTTCGGATCCAGAGCCGGTCCTGTGATTTCTTCTTCATCGAAATATCTTATAAGTCCTGCTCCAGACTGAAAACCCTCACCCTTCTTCTCGGCCATTGGTTTCCAATTGAT
>JAJZXP010000025.1 GCA_021806345.1 Thermoplasmata archaeon
ACCTTATCAGGATATTCCGCTCTTTCTGGTACCTGTATTGAATCTTGAAGAAATTGTAGCAGAGAAGGTTGCTTCCATAATAGAAAGAGACAAGATCAGGGATATATATGATCTATATTTTCTTCTGGACATAAAAAAAGTGAAATATGATGAATCTTTGGTTAATGAAAAAATGAATAGAAGGAATGAGAAGTTTGAAAGAAATAAACTAATGGAAAAGATACAAATTGCTTCGAGCCGTATGAAATGGAATTCAGAACTATCTTATCTCGTTAATCCCCTACCTGACAATTTGACCGTTGTTAAAACACTTGAGAACATACTATTTTAATTCAAACTAGAATTAAAATAGAATGAACTTTAAATTTAATAGACAGAAATAGACATGACCGGACGTGTTCCTTTATAAATCTCTCTGATTCCTTGAAGAAATCAACAAATGGCTGACTTCATCGACATTTACCGATACCATGACGATTTTGCATTAGAATTTTTGTATTTGTATAGCTCAGCCGAATCCACATAACTCTTTCCTCAATATTTTATCCATCTCAACAAACATGCTCAAGCCTTTCAACCTCCATGTAGACAGCGGTGATGCTTTATACTGGTAGTTCTGTGATCCTGATTCCGATCTGAAGGTACCGATGATCTTCCTTATTACCACATGTTCTCTGATAGCCTGTTCAGCAAGATTGTTTGTCGGTTCTATTCCCAGATATAAGAGACAGGTGAACCAAGACCATTCCTGATGTATTCAACAGGTTTGTGAAGTTCTCTGTGTGGATCGTAGCATTTAATGAGGTCTTCCATTCTCCTTTCAAGGAAATCCTTCATGGATTTATGCTCACCCATGTTTTCCGATTTCAGTGATTCCTTCGGTTCTCTGAACATGCTAAGAATCTTATCGGAAAGTTCTTTGCCATGATCAGTGTTCATGAATGTATCTACCTCCAGTATGAGATGTGCCCAGCACCTCTGTATTGTTTTGAGACAGGAATAAGCTTTCCATCCATCCACTATTACTGGAGAATTGAAATCTTCTCCCAGTCTATCTTTTACAACATCCATTCCCCTTGAATCTACCACTGTTATGAGAACAACCTTTTCGGCGGATCTTGAATGCCCATAACCAGAATTTCTTTCCATTCACATGAAATCCTGTCTCATCAATATGCACTTATTTTGATCTTCTTATACGATCTGTATGGCATTGTATTCTGATTTACAGGCATCTCCAACCCTGATCAGTGCATTATTGGTCCCCTTCACGCTCATATCGAGATCGTTGTTGATCTTCAGGAATTCCCATACCCTCCTTATAGGACCGCGGAGATTTTATTTTAGAATGACGATATAGTTCAGGAGATAAATACTCATATCACCTGTATGAGGACAGTCCCTGTGCACGCACTTCACTTCCTTACCGCAGTTACCGCATTTATAAACATCAAGATCGTATTCTATCACCTTTACATTCTGCGGAGGAGGAATGTCGAATTGGTTCTCTTCTCTGTCCTTAAGGGTGTTCAAGTGAATGCCTGCATTCAGGGCATCTCTCCACTGTCACATGGATGATCTCATACGGTTCTCCATGTATGCGTGTTGCTCCCTTATGGCCTTTTGGTGCACCTCTCTTTCCAGAGGGGTTTGTGATCTTAGGCCTGATCATTTGCCTTGATGGAGGAGTGTGAGGGTTCTCGTAAAGAAGGAGTTTCTTCTTTAGGGATTCGTTCTCACTCCTGATTGTTTCGTTCTCAGTTATCAGTTTCTCAATGGTGCTTTCCAGTTCCAGAATATAATTCTCAACATCAATCTCTCCAGAAAGCACCATGTGCTATCATTATCTACTCATGAAAATACTTTTCGGTTTGGAATTATGTTCTATCTAACATTGCCCTGACCGGAGATATTATGGTTCGAAGCTATACTAGTATTAAAAATTTAATAATACAACAATATAGGGTATTTTTCTTATAATATTCAATGTCTCTTTTTCGAAAGGTAAATTCTTATATCCTTAATAGAACTCTATCGTTTAGGATATAATGAATAGATATCTCCCACCTGAATCTTTAGCGATTTATTGCTTAAGGAGGGTAACCTTTGTCTAATAGCCTAAGGCCAAGAACTAGAATAAATGTGAGAGAAGATATAAAATGTAATAATACTTACTTGAATCTTCTATTTGAGAAATTTATTTATCAAACAAAGTTTGGAGGATATTATAAGATTTTTAGTTACCTAGAACTTACTATGCTAGTTATATTTTTAAGGGGATATTACGCGTGTCGTTTCAATAAGTCTTATAAAGAGCTAAGCTCAAATATGAAATACTTTCACAATAATCTTAATGATAATAAAAGCAATTATGATGAAGCATCCAAACACAGTGCTTCAAAAGGTCTGATAGCTCTTAAGTTCTGGGAACTTAATCTAATCGTTTTTAGATCTCAATGCTTTGGCAATGCAAAGAGGGATGTCTATTGACGGATTCCCTTAAATTTATAGATCTATTTGCAGGAGCAGGTGGATTTTCTCTAGGGTTGCATCAAGCAGGAATGAAGGGAGTATTAGCTGTGGAAAGGGACCCAATGGCTTTTTCCACATTGAAACATAACCTTATCGAAAAAAGTAAAGCTTTCGATTGGGCACATTGGTTACCTGTTAAAAATATGGACATACGGCACATTATAGATCATTACTATGATAATCTTGTCTCACTAAGAGGGGAGATCGATTTAGTCGTTGGTGGCCCTCCTTGTCAGGGTTTTTCGACAGCAGGCAGGAGGGTCGAACATGACGAAAGGAACCAGATGTTTAAGGAATACGTCAAGTTTGTGGATTTAGTGAGACCAAAAGCAATACTTTTCGAAAACGTTCCAGGGTTTTCATACAAGTTCAAGAAGAATGGAATTTTGGATAAGTCATATTCTAGTATTCTTGCATCCGAACTAACTGATTTGGGTTACGAAGAACCTACAATATCTCTTTGTGATTTTTCAAATTTCGGTGTGCCTCAGTCAAGAAAGAGGTTGGTGATATTTACGTCAGAAAAGGGAAATGATCTAGAGAAAATTCAATCGGATATGAATAGTATTTCAAGAAATAGGAAAAAAGTATCTGTAGAGGAGGCAATCTCGGATCTGGAAAGAGTTCACGGTGAATTACAGTCTACTGAATCCAATAACTACCATATGGGTCTGTATGGAAAACCAAATTCGAGATATCAGAGAACTATGAGAAAAGGATCGAACAATGAAATTCCGGACAGCCATCGCTTTGCAAGACACTCCAATGAAGTAACAGAAAGATTTGGAACAATTATTTCACTAAGTAAGAGTGAGACGTTTCATCCAAGGGCGTATCTAAATTCTCTTGGACTAAAGAAAAGGAATTTAGCTGTTCTAAAGCCACAAATCCCGTCTCCTACATTAACAACTCTCCCAGATGATTATATACATTATAAAGAGGCAAGAATTTTAACTGTGAGGGAATATGCTAGGCTCCAAAGCTTCCCAGATTGGTTTGAGTTTAAGGGGAAATACACAACTGGTGGAAACTCAAGAATAAAAGATGTCCCTAGATACACACAGGTTGCTAACGCAATACCGCCAATTTATGCAACTCTTGTTGGCAAATCAATAGAAAAATTATTGAAATAATTGTAGTTCCCTATCTTGCTTTAATTTATTCATTAGAGTTGATATAATAAATTTATTTAATTTTATGTTTTTTTAGCTTACCTGTATTGTGAATCTCTTAAACTCTTAGGAACAAAAATGTATAGAAGGATAAAAGTGAGTTGATGATGGAAATAATAGAAGGAAGGAAAGGAATAGTACTGGAACTGAAATTAAATGTTTACATATTAGGTAAAGAAGATTAATTTTATGATTGATAGAAATTCATAATCAATCATATCAGAAAAATTAAAGAATCAATAGTACATGATCATAACAATTGAATTTTGATCTAATTTATGAAAATAATAGAATTAGTTTACAGTTACAAATTAATATTTCTTATGCTGTAATCAAAAGATGCCAGAAACGAACACTTCTTGAGAAAAACAATAGAAATGGCTTCAAAAAAAAGGATGAAAAAGGTCTAATGCAATTACAAAGGTCGAGAAATTTGCAAGTAAAGGCTAAACAAAACATTTACAGATATAGGTGGGCTCTAAATTGATTCCAACAGCAAGTGAGGAAAGATGTGAATACATAATTTGGAACAATTTAATTGTAGATCATTTCTTTAATCAGGATAATGCAAACAAAGAGGTAATATTGTTCCTTACCGAAGAGGTAATTGAGAATATAGGCAAAGAAAAAGGTATGGGAATGAAAAGCTTCATACAGGCAATCATTTCAGGAATTTCTGGACTAAATATTAGTACCGTTGAGAGAATCTGCGAGGATGCACTAAAATTATTCCAAGAGTGGAAAGATGTAAGGAAGGGACCACCCCCTTACGTAGGTTATCTCGCTTTTTTTTCTTTAGTTGCGGCAACTCAATATGATGAATTCGCCCTAAATGCATATTATCCAAAATTCTGGAAGCTCTTGGGTAGTCAAAACAAGGAAGGAGTACCGAAACGCTTCCAAGATATGCAAGAATTGTGGTACGATCTCGAGCAGTGGACAAAATATGATAAAAGTGAGGAGTTGGGAATTTTTACAGTTCGGATACGGGGTAAAATGAGGCACGTAGGCATTCCGCTTTTCCAATCCCTTTGTTCTAATGATGAATTAAATAATTTACCCAGAATGTTTGAAGCAGCTTACTTAGATCCACTCGATCCCCCGAACCCTAAAGTAATACTTGAGTTGATAATTAAAAACGAGGAACGGATTTTTAAAAATAGGACAATAAAGATGTTAAAAGACGACTCTAGTGAGTCAAAAGTGTTTAGAGAAGCGCTCCTAATGTTGGTACTTGACAGGCTAGAAGACTGGGATTATGAGATTCCTTCTCTAATCCACGAAAATGTCCCTAAGAATGACCATAGGTTTAGCGCAGGGTTAAGGATTTGTATGAACATAGATATTGCCTCTCGCCTTGCAAAATGTTATTTAAGATTCCAGTCAAAAAAGCCAATTCCTGAAGAGGGTTTAATAATCCGTGATTCAACTAATGATGAGGAGTACCAATGTTCCGGATATATTAATAATTGGTCGTCTCCCTTGACTAAAGTTGGAGGGCACGAAATTATAGATGCAAAAAAAATGAATTGGGAGAAAGGAGGAAGATTTGAAGACGTTGACAAGAAATGGATAATTTGGCTAAGATCAAGTGATGTAAGGGTGTTTAAAGAAGGGATAGACGGTCTAAGAGACTGGGTAGAAGTGCAAAGAATAGAAAGAAATAATAGATACCTCGTGGCATGCACTTCGACTCTTGAAGAGGAAATAGTTTCTTGGGGTAAAAAATCGGTGAGTAGTTTTAGAGCTGTAGAAATTGTGGAGGGATTGCCTAAAGGTTGGCGTTTGTTTGAATGCTCAAATATAATTGGATCCTGCAAAGAAATAAAACAACTTACTGTTTCCGATTTCACAAGAGTATACATAAGAAGAGGAATAAGAAGCAAGGGTAGGAATACATATTTTAGTTTTGCTTTGCCTAACGTGGTTATTGAGGGAAAACAAGGAAACGAACGACTCATAGTAAATAAGTATGATAGAGGAGTGTCTAACTCAAATGGAGAATGGCATTTGTCGGAGTACAGTTTAGGAGTGGATCTCATACATTTAGAAGTATTGCGTGAAGGGGAGCTGCTTTATAACAAATATATCAGAGTAGAATCATTAGGCTTAATACCAGATATAAACGGAACGCCGTGGAGGAATTCAAGAGGTGAAATCACTTATAATCAAAATGTTGAGCCTTTGGCCAGAGGTGGATGTGTAATCGGCATTGATGAAGTTCAGCATTTCAAAGATATACTTCCGTTCCAACTATCTGACAAAATTCTTGTCATTGGTAAAGTACCGGGACAAGTGTTGGAGTGGCCTAAAGAAGAAATAGATGTGACATGGGACCCAGTATGGGCTTTGATTCATGTCAATAAGAAGATTTGGGAAGTCCACTATGTTGGCAATAACATGCCAACTCCAATGATGAGTGATAAAAGTCAATGGGAACAAGATAAGAAGTTGCTAAAATTATGGAAGGAAGTATCTTATAACAGAAGGAAAACGACTAAAAAACCAAGAATATTGATATTGAGGAAATTGTGGGAAGAATACGTGAGGTGTGGTAAGGATGTCAAATGAGCTTGTTTATGCAATGAGTGTGAAAGGAAAAATGACCGTGGATCAATTCTATGAACTTCTAAACTCCATAGAAGTGAGGGAAGATGCTGATGTAGAAGGCGCTGGATATGATATTAGGAATACAGTAATTAGAGTTTTGGAATCTCTAGGGTATTGTGAATTTGACTTCAGGAGCAGGCAGGTATTTATGTGCCCAACATGCATGATAAGGTTACCATCATTAGGAACACCAAAGGCAGTGATTACTGGAGCACAAACTCCGTACTTAGTGGAATTTGTAAAGAAAAAGATCAAAGGAAAATCGGAAAGGGCTCTAATTTTGAACGTGCCACAACGATCTTCGATTATAAACCTACCTCCTCTTTTGTGTATAGAAGCAGACGAAATTAGTACTTTAGAAGAAATATCGAATGATTGCAATATTGCCTACAGGCTAGATATACCAACATCATGGCTACTAGTCAAGATGTCAGAATCGGAGCAGGATATCAGGAACAAGTTGGACTTTATTAAAAGGAGTTGGGACCCAAAAACCATGAAGATATACGATGCTGAAAGGCTTGCATTCATCTCATCTGATATGGAATGTGATGAATGCTTGGTACAATACAAGAGCCAAATAGATCACCAATTTTACTTTCTATACTGGAAGGACAACAAATCTGCAGAAATTGGAAAAGACTGGGGAAGATACGCTATCCTATCGCGAATGAAGAGAAAAATCCTAATCTACGACAAAATGTTAAGAATGTTGGCTGTTCCAAAGGCTGTGCCACTTCCCACAATATTGGCAAGAGCGCTTGTTTTTTGTACCGGAACTCCACCTTTTAAGGGGCAAATTACATTTGAAAATTCGACAGACATACCTTTAGGCTATTATTTAGATATATATTCCGGTGTGAGTAAAGAACTTGCAAATGAAATAGCAACAAAGCTTGGACAAGAACTTCAATATTATAGCTTGATTAATAAGAGGGATAATTAATGATTGATCCAATAGGTGCGTTTGAAGATTTGAAGGAGGACATGATCCGATATTTAAAAACATCCTTTGGAACTAGATTTGATTGGTTGGAGGATGAAAGACTCGATCGCCTGAGGTCTAATGGTGGTTTTTCACAAGAACCTTGGATAGAACCATTACCAAGGTACGTTTCAAGCAAAAAGAAAATACAAGACCTAAAAGAAACAGACTTGCCTGAAATGAGTTCTGATGATCTTGAGGTATTCAAAGGATTAGTTTCATCTGGTCTTATAAAGACTGATATGGAGCTCTATGACCATCAATTAAAGATGCTTAAGAAAGCTCTAGCTGGTAAAAATTGTGTAATAACCGCGGGCACAGGATCCGGAAAGACTGAAGCCTTCTTATTGCCCCTTTTTGGACAATTGTCAAAGGAAATAAAATATTGGCAAACCCCAGACACTTGTCCGGAACATCTTAATGATTGGTGGAACGATGAAAAGTGGTATTCAGAAAATATAAAGAAAAACACTAGTCCAAGGATCTCACAGAGGGGTCATGAAAAGAGGCCAGCAGCCGTTAGAAGCCTAATTGTATATCCCATGAACGCTCTCGTAGAGGATCAATTAACGAGGCTTAGGAAGACACTTGATTCTGATGAAGCAAGAAGATGGTTCGAAACAAATGCAAACGGAAACAAAATATACATAGGTAGGTACAACGGATCAACACCTGTATCAGGACATGAGTATGATGAAAGAGACACTAATAAAGAGTTAAGATTAAACAAAGACAAGCTAAAAGAATTGAAAGATAAATTAAAGGAAATGGAAGATAGTGCAAAGAAAGCAGTAGAGTATTCAGGAGATAACTATAATAAAACAGAAAATGTGAATGCAAGGTTTTTCTTTCCAATGCTAGATGGAGCAGAAATGAGGAGCAGATGGGATATGCAAGAATCACCTCCTGATATACTTTTAACAAACTTCTCTATGTTAAGTATCATGTTAATGAGAGAATCAGAATCACTAATTTTCAAAAAGACTAAAGAATGGCTAGAGTGCCTAGATCTGGAAGAAAATAAAAGAGAATCAGCAAAGAGTAAAAGGATATTTCACCTTATAATTGACGAACTTCATTTATATAGGGGAACATATGGTGCTGAAGTTGCATATTTGATACGATTGCTACTTAGTAGACTAGGCTTGAACCTTAAACATCCGCAACTTAGAATTCTGGGATCAAGTGCATCTCTTGGTGCAGGAGACAAAGAGAGCGTGAAGTTTCTGGAGGATTTTTTTCTTGAATCGCCAGAAATTATAGAAGGGAAAGAGGAAGAAATTGGGAATAATACTGAATCTGATATTGAACCGGAACCTTTCATTTACCTTGCAAGAAAAGCAGAAAAGCTAAATTCTGAAGAAGACAAAGTACTTCAGGAAATGTACAATAAATTCTCAGATAGAAAGCCAAGAAATATAGATGAATTGTTTGACAAAGTAGGTAACGATGGATTAAAGAATAGAATGCTCAAAGCATTTGTGATGAATGGAAAAACAAGATCAATTTCATTTAGTACATTTGCTAAATCCTTGTTTAACGGCGATATAACGACTAATAATTCAATGGAAGCTGCAAGAGGTTTACTAATAGTTAGGGGACTAATGGAAACCCACATGAAAGAGACCACTCTTCCATCATTCAGAATGCATTATTTATTCAAAAATATAGAGGGCTTATGGGCATCCGTAAATCCATATATTAAATGTAAAGATCATCGTGTGGTTGGAGAGCTTTATATGTCTCCTAAAATCAATTCCAATGGAGTTTTAGAGAAAGAGAATATTTTGAAACTCTCAGAAAAGGGGGAAGAACTTTGGCAAACACTCATTGATCAGAATGTGATTGATAAATGGGGCACTATAATGAACACTATTTATGATAAAGATGGAGGGAATGGGGCAATATTTTTAAGTAAATTCAAGGACGAAACTGAAAAAGTAAAAGAAATGATAGATATAGCTACCAAAACAAAAAAGAAAGTGCTGGAATTGCTATATTGTGATCAATGTGGAACCGTTTTTTTCGGTGGTAATAGGAATGAAGTGGAAAATGGGGAGATCGAAATGTTGCTTTACACCGCTGATGTAGAAAAATTACCTGAAATACAACCGGAAAAGCTCGTTGAACGGAGGAATTATAAAGAATATGCGGTTTTTTGGCCTCAAGGAGATCAGGAGATAAGTAAAAAAAATGAATGGACTCTAAAAGATCAGAATAACAAGAAAAGAAAAGTGAAAGCTTCTTGGCGACAGGCTAGCTTGAACATTCTGTCCGGTCGTGTTCGGATGGAGCATGAATCGGGAAAACAAGATCCATCTCATTGGATTAATGGTTATCTCTACAAGATAAATTTGAATGGAGAAGAAATGTTAAAATACAAAGCATTACCAAACGTGTGCCCTGTATGTGAAGTTGACTACAAAAATAGAAAGAGCCGAGATTCTCCTGTTAGAGGGTTCAGAACAGGTTTCTTCAAAATGAGCCAACTTTTTGCTAAAAGCCTGTTCAATAGACTTTCTCTTGGAAAGAACGATGAGGGTAAGCTTGTTGTATTTTCAGATAGCAGACAAGACGCAGCAGAAATCTCAAATGGGATCGAGAGAAATCATTATGATGATTTGATAAGGGATGCTATATATACAACGTTGAAAGAAGAATGTATAGTGT
This sequence comes from Thermoplasmata archaeon, assembly GCA_021806345.1. Next base: position 9,970 of record JAJZXP010000025.1, read on the forward strand.
CGCCAAGGATAGTTGAAGAACTAGAATCAAATCTGCCCCAGAAAGACTCTGTAGGAAGTCAATTCATAAATGAGAGACGTGAACAATTAACAATTCTATTGAAACAATCCGAAGACAAGAGCCCAAATTTTATAGAGCAGATAAAAAATGCACAAAAGGCAATTCAGGACATTAAGGTAGCAGGTAGAACAAAGGTATTCGAGTCTATGAATTTATTGCCAGATACCAATAGAATAGGGCCTATAGCAAATAAAATGCTGAAGTTAGGGGTCAATCCAGGTGGGAGTTCAATTGATATGCAAAGTTTTGATTCGAATGGTAATTCCTTTTTCTGGACCAAACTTTATGATTTTGACAATCTAAATTGGAATAGGGAAATTCCAGATGTTGACAGAAATTATGCCATAAAGAAGATAAAAGAGGCAATAAAGGAATCAGTGGCAAGAATGTTATTCAGTAGGCTGTACTTCTCGTTTGAATCTTCAGGACTAGGATGGGCTACCATATCAGAAAATGAAGAATTCATAAAGAGTCAATCAAAAAATATAGAACCTAATCTTTTCAGAGAAATATGCGACTCCACAATCAGGATATTAGGTGACTTGTTCCAATACGATAGCTCTGTAGAATACGACAGATCTAACAAACAAATTATAAATGGATCACAATTTCATTCCAAAGTAAAAAAATTCCTGAAAAAAGTTAGTGAAGAAAATAAATTAGACCCAAATGAGTTACAAGATTTAGTTTTCAAAGCGTTAAGTGAAGCAAATCATACAAATGGGATCCTATCAATTGAAAGGCTAAAGATAAGAGTGGCGGTGGAAGAAGATAAGGCATGGATATGCGAGCGTTGTAAAAGGGTCCATTTGCATAGATCTGGTGGAGTGTGCACAAATTGTTACTACGCTCTGCCCATTAAACCATCTAAGACATGCACCGAAATTTGGTCAGAGAATTATCTATCATGGCAGGTTACAAGAGATGATACCCCTATTAGGTTACACACTGAAGAATTGACAGCGCAGACAGATAACCAGTTGGAGCGTCAAAGGAAGTTTAGGGGATTAACGATAGATGTGGATAACGATGAAAGAAGCAGCATTCCTAATGTGGAGACCATAGACCTTTTAAGTGTCACAACGACTATGGAAGTTGGTATCGATATTGGCAATCTAAAGGCAGTTATGTTAGCAAATATGCCCCCTATGCGATTTAACTACCAACAAAGGGTAGGAAGGGCAGGTCGTAGGAATCAAGCATTCTCGGTTGCGCTTACTTTCTGCCGAGACAGGAGTCATGATAGCTACTACTTCAGCAACCCTGAAAAAATCATAAGCGATCTGCCCCCGGTGCCATTCATATCAATGAATCAGTCAAGTATAATAAAGAGGCTATTAGCCAAGGAATGCTTAAGAATTGCATTTAAGGATTCAGGAATTTCATGGAAAAATTTACCAGATGGAAGGGATATTCATGGAGAATTTGGTTATGCCGAAGATCCAAGTGGGAATTATGGTTGGGAACAAAATAAGCCTAAAATTAATAAATGGCTAATAGAGAATGAGAAAATAGAAAGAGGTATTATAGAAACTCTTACTGGAGGCGAGAATGAAACATTATTGGAATGGGTAAGAGAAAAATTAGTGGATGAGATTGACAGGATTGTGAAAAATAAAGAACTTACTGGGGATGGATTGGCTGAGAGATTAGCTGAGGGTGCCATCCTCCCTATGTATGGAATGCCATCGAGAACGAGATCACTTTATCATAGACTAGATCAAAAAAAGGCACACACTATAGAAAGGGATTTGGAAGTATCAATCACTGAATTTGCTCCAAGTTCACAAAGGATGAAAGATAAGGCTATGTTAACTTCGATTGGATTCACGAACACTATTATTATGAAAGGAAAAAATTGGTCAGTGTTTAAATCTGACCCGTTACCATATCGCAGATGGATGCAGTTATGTAAAGCATGTGGTTATGCAAAAACAACTCAAGAGAAAAGCGATCCAATAGAGTGTGAGAACTGCCATGAACCAATAAGCAGTGAATATTTTCGCGAGTTCCAGATTGCAACACCTGAAGCATACAGAACTGACTTGAGCAGGGGAACAGATGCTCCCAAAGACAAGGAATTTTGGCCCTTTACTCCATCTTCACTCATTGAACCAAAAGCAAATGAGTTAGACAAAGAAGTCGATGAAACTAATTGCTCCATATCACTATCTACTGAAGGAAAAGTCTGGAGGGTCAATGATAATAGAGGGAATATGTTCAAGGGAGGCTTAGTCACTACTCCACCACCGCCAGACAATGGAAAAAGACATAATATTCCTCGGTTGTATAATCAGTGGATTTTAGAAGAATATCTGGAAAATCGAGTAAAAGTTGAGGAAATTGCGCTAGGAGCAGGAAAGGTAACTGATATTCTCAGGATAAGTCCAAGAAAAGCCGTAGAAGGAATTAACCTAGATTTTTATAGAAATGGAGTAATAAATGGAGCTGTAAAAGCTGGAGTAATTTCAGCAGGTAATTTATTGCAAAGAGTTATAGCTGACGAGTTGGATTTAGATCCAGACGAAATAGAATTAAGCAACGTTTCAAGAAGAATGAAAGGCAAAGATTTCTGGGTCTCAGACATAGTGCTTTCTGATAGATTACCTAACGGTGCAGGATTTGTTAGTTGGGCACGAGACAACTTTACTGCCATTTTGAAAGAAGCCTGCAATCCTGAATTTATAACATCATACTCGGGAAGAATTCAGAGTTCAGAGCATTTATCAAAGTGTGATTCTGCTTGTTACGATTGCCTGAAGACTTACAATAATATGCCTTCACATGGCCTCCTAGATTGGCAACTTGCCCTCACTTACCTAAACATCCTTCTGAATAAAAATTATAGAGTTGGATTGGATGGGAAATTCAACACTTCAGGATTACGTGGATGGTTAGAAACGGCGAGGAAATCTTGCGATGATTTTGTAGAAAGCTTCAAAGAAAATGGTTACAAATCGATAAAATTGGACAAATTGACTGGACTGAGTATATCTGGGAGGACATTTATAGTGGTTCATCCTTACTGGGATATAGAGCATCCCACTGGCATCTTTGCAGATGCAGTTGCTAAGGTTAAAGAATATTCAAATCAGTGGAGGACAATAAATACCTTTGATCTAATTAGGAGGCCAGGGTGGTGTATAAGAAATGTTTTATCTAAGCCATGAGGATAGAAAATGAATCTTACAATAAAACTTTCTTAAAGTGAGCTATTATCAACATGATTTTTCATCCGGAGAGAAATATTATGGTGAAAAAGTGATTGTCCAAGTCTGCCCAAATATCCATCCACATTGATAGGAGTTATATTGTATTAAACTTTTAACTTGTCACCAAAGTATATCCAATTGACACTTAAATATTTGTGAAAGTATAAAGGGAAGAACTCAACAAAGTCTTAAAAATATCAAAAAAAGCAGTAGACCAATGAACATAATATGGAAACTGAAAAAACCAATACCTGGAAAATATCTTGAGATGTCTAATAGTTTACTTTCATCTTAGAGTTATTATGTTTATTATATGAAGTGAAGAGAATTGGTTATAAAGTCATTTTTAAGATTTTCTTCAACGTTGCACTTAGGGTAAAAACCTAACGGCTAATTTAAGGAAAAATTCAAATATGAATCCTTTTAAAAACACTTTGGACTTTCGATCCACTTAAAAAATTTTAGAGATTTAGATGGTTATGTACCAAAAATCTCCATAATTTTTTAAAGATTATCTTGAAACTATGTTTATTCCAAGTTCGGGGCGGAAATGTGCAAAGTGTCAAGCGTTTTCATTTTAATTTTAAATACCATTTCAGATGCTCGGTTGAAGACTCTGTTTAGGTCAGATTCTAAAATTTGTAAACCTATATCGGGTAAATATTCAACGTAAGCCTCTATTTCTGCTTCACTTAGATTTGTTTTCCTTGAAAGAACTGACCTAAGCTCAGGTAAGGTAATTTCAGATATCACTTTTGACTCATTTATTGCCCATAACTTTACTGCCTTCTCGTGGTTTAAATCGTTTTTATTAGGGTAACAAAGAATAACATTCTTATCTATATAATCCATTTATTCTCTCTCTCTTTGATCGATATGTCTGATAGATCTTCAGATAGAATTGGAAATCCTTCCTCTTTCCATTTCTTTATTATTCTGCGGCTTTCTTCTTTTTTTTCGATTATATGTGTGGTTTCCATTATGCCGTGTTTCATTATGAATTTCACAGCGTTCGTCTTGGTCTTAACCAAACGGAATTCGATTAATTTTCTTACAGTTGTTGAAGTTTTAGTGTCAAGTCTTAGGCTAATGAAATCTGTTTTCATTTGTTAACAAATGTAGATTCCATAATTAAGATGTTCTACTTTACATGAAAAGCAAAAAATAAATCATAGAGAAAAAGGCTATAAGGCTACTTTTTAATTTAAAATTAGGGTTGATAATACATGCGGTCTGATTGCCTAATGTAAATTTCAAATTTCAAAATTTCTTAATGCCATTTCATGGTTGATGCATAAGAGATGGACTGAAAAAAGTTGTATTTTTATGTAAAAATATTGACTTAATTATGTG
>JAJZXP010000115.1 GCA_021806345.1 Thermoplasmata archaeon
ATTTCTTGAGATTATCTGCATACCCACAGGCAAGCCCCTGGAAAATCCAATGGGGATCGTTAATGCAGGATTGCCTGAATAATTTATGGGGGCAAGGAATTGATCAAAGCGGGGCAAGTTTCCTGAATCGCTGCTCATTTCTTTTACCGTGGGAGCTGTGTCTGGTAGGGCAGGTGTCAGGATAATGTCAAAACTGGTAAATAGTTCATCAAACAGGCGTGCATATTTTCTCCTTTTCTGGATTGCCCCAATATAGTCATTCGCTCTTATGCCGTTTCCTTCCCTTATCTGGGAAACAGAACTCTTGAGGTACATCCCGGGGTTTTTGGAATAAAGTTCCCTGTGGACATAGGCTATTTCAGAACAGTCAATAATTTCATGTTCCCTCAGCATTTCCTTAAACATCAGTCTGTCAGGTGAAATGCCGTCAAAGGAATATCCCAGTTCATCTTCAATCCTTTCTATGGATTCCCTCGAAAGGTTGTTTACAGAGTTATTTGTGTTTTCAAACATTTCCCATGCAACCGCAACTCTGTACCTTTTTTCACTGAGTTTATTTTTCTTCAACTTCCCGAGGCCTGTTGCCATTTCCAGTTCATATTTGAGATCGGATGCGTAACGCGTGATCAGGCCAACACAGTCAAGGGCAAATGACTCTGGAAAGACACCGTCCTTTGGGATTAACCCATTGGTGGGCTTTAACCCGGTGACTCCGCACATTGCAGCGGGTATTCTTACAGATCCGCCGGTATCGGAACCAAGTGAAAATGGGGATACACCCTCGGCAACCGCAACTGCCGATCCACCACTTGACCCCCCGGGAATTCTTGAAAGGTCCCATGGATTCCTGGAAGGAGCAGACACGATGCCAAGTGCAAATTCATGTGTCACGGTTTTGCCTAGTAAAATGCAGCCCTTTTTCCTGATCCTGCTGACAGCCCGAGCATCCCTTCCCGGAACATTGCCTTTGAAAATTTCTGATCCATAGTTAGTTTCTATCCCTCCCGTATCAAAAAGATCCTTCACGGAAAAGGGGACGATAAAGTTCTTGCTGCGATCCAGTTCGTCAAATTCTGCCTGCAAATTCGGATTCAACCTGATAAATGGGTGTGACGTGCCCTGAACTGAATCTATTTTCTCCTGGATTTTGCTCAAAAAGTCCCTGTTATTCAACCTTCCCATTTCGTGAAGGTTTATAAGCTCAGAAATCGGCAGAAACTCATAGGGCAGTTCCATTCATATCCGGGATCATATCCACTGCCCTTTTAATAATTTTGAGGCAGGGGAAATAAGAATAATTTGCATAAGAACTATTTTATTTATGATAATGACTGTATTGGGAAAAGATGACAGGGGATGTGTTAGAGGTATCAAAGAAGGATGTTGCAAGATTTTTTATCGCGAAGCAGCGCCTTGCCAATGTCCCCCACCAAGGTCTGGACGAAAAAAAGAAGATAATGGATGTCATCGAGAGCATAAAGTATCTTCAAATTGATCCGGTGAGCGCAGTTGAAAGAAGCCATTTCATAATACTCTGGAGCAGAATCGGGAATTTTAATAAACAGAATCTTCTGGATCTCATCTATGAGGATAGGTCACTGGTTGAATCCTATGTCCATGCAGCATCAATATCCGGCATGGACGATCTTCCCATCCTGATGATCCGAATGAAGGAAACCAGGGAAAGATACCTGAGGAACCATCCTGAAATGAAGAGGGAGATGGAGGGGGTGAAGAGGAAGATTGAGCAGAACGGGCCGGTCTATTCGAACAGGCTATCTGAACTCAGGGTCGAAAGCACAATTAGTGGATGGGGGCACGAAAGGAAAGTAAACCTGCTCCTTGCCTATATGCACAGGATGGGGGAAATAGCCATATGCGGCAGATCCAAATCAAATCAGAAACTGTGGGAGCTTCCGGAAAATTTTTATCAAAGCAAAGTCAAAATGGCAAGCAGGAAGATTGCAGAGAAAATAACATTCATGAAATCCCTTGAAGCACTGGGTATTGCATCAGTTGACCAGATAAAAGGTCACTATATGCCCGTAGGTATTTCAAATCCAAAAGTTGTAACTAAAGAACTTCTTGACGAATCAATGATTACAGGAGTCCAGATTTCTGATGACTCTATGTTGAACAGGAAACGATGGTTCATCTGCACAAAGGATGTCCAGCTCTTTAAATCATCAAAGAAGAACTGGAAGCCGGGATTTGCTCTGATCTCCCCCTTTGATAATTTAATCATTGATAGAAAGAGAACGCTGGAAATATTCAGTTTTGACAGCAGGATGGAAATATACGTGCCGAAAGATAAGAGAAAGTTTGGCTTCTACAGTATGCCATTCCTTTATGGGGACAAATTGGTTGGAAGAATTGACCCTCAACTGGACAGGAAGGGAAAGAAATTAAAAATCAACTCAATTCACGATGAGAAAAATTATTTCGAAAATCCAATCATAAAAAGAAAACTGCATGAGTCAATAAATTCACTTGCAAGATTCACGGGCGCCACTTCAGTTGAAATTCCAGACCAGAACACAATGAGCGGGGAATGATCAATTCAATCCTAAGGGCTTTCTTCAAGCCTCATCTATGACATTGGTCAACGAGTATTGGTGTTGAATAGGTTTCAACGAAGCTGGAAATATTGAAAATACGCAGGAATATAAACAAAATGTGTATTGGGATATGATGGAAAGCCCAATAAGATGCCAGTGGAGGGGCATTCAGGATGAAACGTATCAAAGGTATCACGACGAGGAATGGGGAGTGCCCGTCCATAACGATGTCAGTCTTTTTGAAGCAATGATTCTTGACGGGTTCCAGGCCGGGCTAAGTTGGATCAGTATATTGAAGAAGAGGGAAAATTTCAGGAAAGCCTTTGACAACTTCTCTGCAGAAAGAATATCCCAGTATGATCGGCAAAAGGTGGAGGAGTTGATGAAAAATCCCGGCATAATAAGAAATAGTCTGAAGATCAATGGGGCCATAAAAAATGCAAATCTGTTTCTTGCCGTGGAAGAGGAATTCGGTTCATTTGACGCATACATCTGGGGTTTTGTTGGCGGGATGACCAGGAAAAACGGCTGGGAATCGGAGGATGAGATTCCAACAACAAGCGTGGAATCCAATAGGATGAGTAGGGATCTCAAAGGCAGGGGATTTACATTCGTTGGGTCAACCATCTGTTATGCATTCATGCAGGCAACCGGTATGGTCAACGACCACATAACGAAATGCTTCAGGTATGGCGAGGTTTAATGTTTTTCAACTTGGAAGATGTGATTCGAGAAGCTGTAATTGGGGCGTATATTCCCGATCCGGACAGTGATACTGATCAACTTTTTTGCAGATCAAAGATCGGATCAAGCATATACTCTGCATGTGCTATTGGATGAAAAATACCGCTGAGGAATTCCATGTGACGTGTTAACACTGAAATATAGGACAAATTGACCAATTTAGATAATCTCTTATAACAGAATGTTCTTGATAATAAAGAGTCTATAAAAAATATTCCTCTATATTATATATTTCTAAATAAAAGAAAATTTTAAATAAAGAATTTCGATACTTTAGGCATGAAAAAATTGACCGCAGTAGTAGCGGTTTTAGTCGTAGCTCTTGTAGTAGTTTCAGGCGTTTTCATTATGGGAATTGTGCCCCTGCCAAAAACAGGTTCAACAAAAACCACCTATTCCCCAAGTTCGCCACAATACAACTCTCCAAATGTTGTCAGTTCCAACAACCTAAATACAAGCCTTGGCGGTTCATGGTACCAAACAACCGGAACTTCGGTTTTAGCATCAAACTCTGCACAGGCAATGGGGATTATAGAGTCAAAGTCAACGAGTGGGCTCAGCGTCAATTATTTAAAATCTCTTGCAGACCCAGGTAATACAATACTCCTAAGTCAAATGCCATTTCTGAGCCCCCCAACCTATAACTCACCATCACTCAGCGGCATCACATCACTGGAACTTGCAATTTTCGAGTCAAAGCATGGAAAGGGCATTTCTTCAGCGGGATACATCGAAGAGAAAAACCAGACAGAAGTCACAAATATATGGAACACCATGAATTCAAGCGCAAAAAATAGCAGCCAGGGTAACGTAAGCACTGGCGTTGCAGTATATGGAAGCCCATATATCTATGCATATACCAAATCCTACGGCGGCTTGTTTTCAGGTGATCTCAACTCAAAGAGCATGTATATGAATGTAATCGTGAGCAATTACAAGACATATCTGATCATGATATTCCATTTTTCAACTGCAAATGTATCGGGGAGCAACATGACATCACTGCTTAACGCAGAGCTGACCATTCTTGCCAATCCCTCATCTTCCCCAACCCACAGTATATTCCTGAATTCATCACAGGTAAAGAACAGCACAGGAATCAATGAAGCAAACTATCTGCAGGCAGACATTAACATCCAGAATGCTTCAGTCCTATACAACCAGTTCTTCAATCTGACGGATTCCGGGTTAGACCCCTCAGAACTTTCAGTCATAAATGATACTCTGGCAAATATAACATCGGTTGGGGTATCTGTTTACGGAAACGGTACAGGGAATGTCACTCTCATAGGCTTGGCAAGTTTCAGCAACAGTTACAACAACACACTATTCAGCATGTACCTGAATTATGTCCATTCAGAGAGCATAGTCCTTCACGGGAAATTTAATGGATCGCAGTATATATACATCAATCAGACATCGCAAGTGTATTTCGGAAGTGGTTATGCCACAGATAATAGTTCAATCCTATTCTTCAACTACAATGGATATCTCGGAGTAATCTACACATCGACCCTGTCTGGAAAATTGCTCAGTCTATCTACCATGGAAGTAATGCTAAACGGTGAAATCACCCTTCTCTGAGGTTTCACCATATATTGAAAGATAAATATATTCCAGTTCGCTGATTCTCTTCCATGAATCAATTTTCAATTTATTTTCTCTTATGTAGGCTAGGACATCCACCTCATCATTCTTATTTTTCAGGTTCAGTGTAACGCTTGTTTTTAATTCATTGACCGCAGGAAATACCTGAATGAGACTGTTCAGGGATTTCTGCTCCCCTTGAATGCTAAGATAATAATTCTGCCTTCCAACTTCCACATCCAGCGCTATTTTTCCATTCTTGAGGAAGATAGCCCTTGTTCCTATCTCTGCTGCGTATTGCAACTCGTGGGTGCTGAGCACCACCGTGTTTATCCTTTCTCCGTGCAAAGTCTCTATGAGGCTTGTTATATATTTCCTCCCGCTGTAGTCAACTGACTCTTCAGGTTCATCAAGAACCAAGAGTTCAGGATTGGAAACAATTGCAATCCCGATGGACAGTCTCTTCCTTTCCCCACTGGAAAGATTTCCAATTCGCGTTCCGAGAAAACTTTCAAGCCTCATCTTCTTGCAAATCCCTTCCAGATCAGAACCAGCCGGTTTTTTACCAAATTTCATTCTGTATGCGAAACTGATCATGTCTTCAGCAGTCACATATCTGTACAGGGAAGGGTTTTCAATGAGTGTTCCCAATTTCTTCGAAATGGCTATGTGGTCTTCCCTTATGTTTTTCCCATCAATCAGCACTTCCCCTTCGAAATCGCCCAGTACTCCTGATATGATCTTCAGCATTGTGGATTTTCCGCTGCCATTTGGCCCGAGAACAAGATTGATTCCCTCTCCGAACTCCAGGTGATCAATATTCAATATCTCTTTCCTTCCTACAGTCCTTCTCACATTCTTGATCTCGATTGTCGTCATTTAACCGCACCCCTCCTCGCAAAGGAAAGATAAAGTAGCAATAGAAAGATGGAAAGATAAATAAATTGGATATAGACAAGCTGCAGTTGATTCTGAAGGGGTAAAGGTGACAGTGCTCCGGAGTAAACCAGAAAATACGGACTTACATTCAGGAAAATGAGGAATATTTCCCTTTGGGCATTTGTTATTATCAGGGAGGGAAGCAGTATGGAGGAGCTGGTCGACACCAGTGAAATGAGGTTGGATATTATGAGGAAGATCGTCAGGAATGCCAGCGGGCTGGAATTGTTCTTTACAAACAATGTGCTGAACAGCATCGCGACCGTGCAATCGGTGAATACGCTCATTGTCAGAAGGAGGATGTATTCAATGAATGAATATCCCGGAAATGTTTTGAAGATCACCAGGAATGTTACAAATTGGAATATGCAATACGTAAGAATAAGGGCCATCGCAGATGCGAATGAGGAAAATAGCTTGGAAAACAGGTAGCCTTCCTTTGATATTGGAAATGACAGCATCGTATAGATGTTCTTTTCCTCAATATCGCTGGATATTGCGTTTGCTGCAAAAAATGATGAAGCCAGTATTGGAAGGTATATTGCTATATTCCCCCATGAGAAGTTATAAATGGATTTCACCAGATTAATTGGATAATGAGAAATTTTCAATCCGTTCGGAACGAAATCGTTAATCAACTGTTTGAGGAAAAGGATTGAGATCAGTGACATCATTGCGCTTATGACTATGAAAAATATTTCAAGAAATATGAAGGCGCGGGACCTTCTGTAATTGAGCAGGAAAAATGAGATCATTGCTATGAAGTTGGACGGTGACCTGGCTTTCATGACTCAACTCCATCCGCTATTGCATAGATATCGGTAAGGATAAGCATATAGAAAGGGGTTTGATGATTAAACTTGAGAAGGAGGCTGTTGTTGTATGAAGGCAGTATTATCGCTCCATGTGGAAGAAATTCGCTAATGGCAAGAAATATGGCCAGAGTATTGACGGAACTGGAGAAAAATGCCCTCAGTTCAAATTGTGATACTGTCATGTTGCCATCCATACGGGTCAAACCATAGCTGGCAACATTAGTGTAGGAAAAACTGAGAATATCATTCCTGTTCAGTATTGAATACGAGGGATGGTACTTGCTGAACGATGATAAAATAGCTGAAGCAACCCCGTTCTCCGATCCGATGATCACAATATTGCTGTCTGGATTTGCAACATATGTTCCGTTGCCGAAGTTATTTGCATGATGAGCAAAAATCATTGGAAGGCTGTTTAATAAAACCTCTAAGGTTCCAGTTTGGTTGCCAATCACCTGGAATACCGGAATATTATGGCAAACAAGCGGTTCCTGGATCGCAACACTCGATCCTATGAATCTGCTTACACCAAGGTCACGTATGACCGACGGTACACCGTAAATGATTGCACCAATCCCTGTATCAGAGGAGAATATGATTTCAGAAAAGTTCCCGTTCGAGCTGGATGCTATAAAGAAGCTGTTTGCAGGGACATAGTAATATGGGTTCCCTATCATTTCTTCGGAAGGTATTGAAACAACAAAGGCTAAGGAGAATGAGCTAATGCTTATCAAGGTCAAAATCAGGGCGATCAGAGCCTTAATATTGTTTTTCAATAGAAAAGAATGAGTTTTTTGTATTAATTCTTTTGTTTGTGGAAACGACAGTTAAAATTTACTCATTCCTGCAACTTGAAAGGTATCCAAAAACTGCGAGTAAATATTAACAAATAGCTTCATTCTTGTGAAATGGATGGTAGATCCGTACTAAGCGGATGATAATTAACGATCTTGACAGAACCATTCATGAAATCTCAGCATTGTTTATGGGATATCTTAGACTGGGAGATATTTGCTTGAAGAAATCGTCTCCAGGGGCAGGAATATCCAGCGCAGAGTTATACGTAACAGCCGGAGATGTATTATTGGTTGCAGTTATTGATTCTATTTTTGCAATTATCAGAAAGAGGAAGTGAGGCATATCACAATCAGTTTGGGTGTGAAGGTTTAGAGGGACTGTTCCAGTGCCCTGCTGTTTACCTCTCCCTTAATTTCCCTTAAGAAATCATCCACTTTCACATTTTTTATCTTATCTCCCCTGTTCCTAATGGATACCTCTCCATTTTCCATCTCCTTCTGTCCCAGGATAACGAAATAAGACGGCCTGAATCTTCTTCCTATCTTGATCTTCTTTGAAACGCTATCGTTGGAATCATCCAGATATGTCCTGATATTTGCTCCTTTCAGTGCTTTATCAACATTGAGTGCGTATTCCTTCTGTTGTTCGCTCAATGGAATTATGTATGCCTGTATGGGTGAAATCCAGGTTGGCAGTTTTCCATTTGAGTTTTCCAGAAGTATGACCATGAATCTTTCAACAGAACCATAAATGGCCCTGTGCAGCATCACTGGAGTCTCTTTCTTGCTTTCCGAGTTGATGTAATACAGGGAGAAGGCAATGGGCATGAAGAAATCAATCTGAATTGTGGTCAGTTGCCAGGATCGTCCAAGTGCATCCTTAATGTGAACATCAATTTTAGGTCCGTAAAATGCGGCTTCCCCCTCATATTCCTTGAATTTCAGGTCTGAGGAAACCAGGGCATTTCTCAACTGTTCCGTTGCGCTGTCCCAGAGTGTAAAATCAGGGCTCAGATCCAAAGATTGACATTTTTCGCATTTCAGCACGGTTCCATTCTCACTTGCCATTCTCTTTGGCTCATTCAGCGTACCACACTTGTTGCATTTGTACCCAACAAGATATTTTTCCGGAGCATTTCTGTCAATAATTGATAGGTCATACCTTACCTCAAGTTCCTTAAAGAACACGTTGAATGTAATCTTCATCATTTCCAGGACTTTCTTTATCTCATCCTCTATCTGGTCCTGCCTCATGAACTCGTGGCCATCATCGACTGTGAATATCCTCGGTCTGGTAAGCCCTCCAACCTCACCGGATTTTTCATATCTGTACACAGTTCCAAATTCGCTCATGCTTATAGGGAGATCCCTGTAGCTGTGAGATTTTCCCTCGTATATGATAATATGCCCAGGGCAGTTCATGGGTTTTAACGCATATGAGTCCCCGTCTGCCAATGTGAACAGGAACATGTCATCCTTATATTTGTAGTAATGGCCTGACGTTTTCCAGAGTACATCCTTGAATAGATGTGGTGTGTTAACCTCAATCCAGTTAAATCTTGTATTCAGTTCCCTCATGAAGTTGATCAGTTCATTCCTGATCACAGCACCATTTGGCGCATACAGTGGAAGACCGGGAGCCCGTTCAGGATCAAATGAGAATAGTTCCATCTCGCTTCCTATCTTCCTGTGGTCTCTCGCCTCTGCCTCCTCCTTCATTCTCAGAAAATTTTTCAGACTCTTGTCATCAGGAAATGCAGTACCATATATTCGCACCAGGCGGTCCTCCTTCACATCACCCTTATAATTTGTGGATGCTATGCTCAGCAACTTGAAGTGCTTTAGGTACGACGTATTTGGGACGTGTGGTCCTGTGCAAAAATCCACAAAGTCACCCTGCCTGTAAACAGTTGATCTCCCCTCAACATGAGCATTTATCTTGTCCGTTTTGTACCTATTTCCGCCGAACATCCTCAAAAGTTCTTTCTTATCGTGAACCTCTCTCACTATGTCAAGTTTCCTTGATGCGATCGAGTGCATCTTTTCCTCAATTTTTTCCAGGTCTTCGCCAGATGGAGGATTCATATTGATATCGTAATAGAACCCATTTTCCGTTATTGGTCCGGCGTTCAGTCTTGCATCAGGATATAACTCCATTACCGCTTGTGCAAGCAGGTGTGCAGTGGAATGTCTCAGGATCCCTATACCCTCTTCAGAGTTTAACCTCACTGGAGCAACTTTCTGATCCTTCTCAGATAATTCATGGAGGTCGTGCAATTCCTTATCAATCATAACTGCAATAACCTCATTATCTTTGATATTTTCCGAATATTTTTCACCCTTAGAAACGCCTATCTCCTTTGAAACCATTTGATCTCAATCCATTTCGGAGATAAATTTTTATCCGTATTTTCTGGCATAAAATTGCATTACTATGAATGTTAACCTTTTAAAATTTAATTTTTTGATATTAAAATCAAACATAAGTATTTAAAAGAGTATTTCATTAACGTGAAATTCAATGAAGGCTTATATAAAAACAGAACCTTCACTGAATACAAGCCAAAAGTAAGCATCAAACATATGGTGTAAGTAAAATAAATTTAGGGGAATAAAGATTGAAACGTTTGGATTCTCTCAACTGGAAATTGAAATTGTCATACCGGACAAGCGATGAGATAAGTGAATTATCTTCAAGATTTGGGGTGTCTAGTGAAATTTCTGTAAAATTCAATGGGGAAAACCTCGAGGTCATTCTTGCATTTAAGAAAAGGGAAACCATAGATAGGGATTTCCTAATTTTCCTCAATAAATCAGGTGCAATTTTGAAGAATGAAATATACCGGATTAACCAACCTATGGGAAGGGGGAAAGAGTTTCCGATCCTTTTTAGGAAACTGATATCAGTGAATTCCTGCGTACTGATTTCCTCCCATATTGACCAGGGGGAGTATTTCTTCGACTTCATTTTCAATAGCAACGACATACAAGAGATTTCTTCTGTGGTTATGGAAAACTTGAGCATGTCGGATCATTTAAATGTAGACTACCTTGGACCGAGTGGCGGATTCAGAAATGTTTTGGAAGAAATAAACCAGAGAACCAAAATTTACATTGCAGAGGTTTCCATAACCCCGCCGGAGATCGAATTTAAAAAAGATCTGAAGCCTCTGGGAATTAACTGGGTAAGAATTGTGAAAATGGCATTCGGAGATTCTGAAACCGAGAGTGTCCACTTCGGTGAAGATGGTTCTCACGAAGGCATAGGTCCAGACACAACAGAAGTGGGTAAGATTTATAGTGAAATGGCAAGGAATAAACTTACGAAGTTTGTAACTTCCGAGATGTTCAATGAAAAAATTCCATCAATCTTCAGGATTCAGACCTATTACCCACCAAACTACGTGACCTGGACTGCAATACCGTCCTTATTTGTGATGGAGCAATTCCAGTTGATGGCAAAGGTCAAACGGGAGATGCCAGAATGGAAGCCAGTCTTAAAAAGAATACAACCATTCGGGGAATGGTTCCAGGAAATTGTATAAATTTCAGGAAATAATCAGAATGAACTTAATTTAAAAATTCCAGAAAAACTTATTAACAGACTGGCGTTATGAAGCGAATAATTAATATTTGAGGATGGTACTTTGAAAAACTATGTGGATAGTCTAAATTCGGAGCTGATTGTTTCATTCACACTGGAGGACAGCATAGCCTCAAATATGGCAAGACTCGGTCTTAAGTCAGATGCTTATATTTCCTTTAGAAAGGGGGAATCCGATCTTAACGTATTTTATAAAGACAATGAAACACCAGATCAGAAAACACTTATTTTTCTTAAAAAATATGACGCGATACTGAAGAACTCCATATGGAGAATAAAGGAGCCGCTGGAGAGCTACAGGACTTTGATGGACTTCACCCGAAAGATGGTCAGGATTCCAACCGTACTGCTTGCATCAGTATGGTACTCTGACGGAAAGTTTTCAGGAAGTATGCTTTTCAATAAAAAGAATCAGGAGGAGGTCTCTTCAATGCTTCTCGAAACCTTTCCCACCAGCGATGGTGCAAAAATTGAATATCTTGGTTCAAGCGGGGGTTTTAAAGCTATACTTTCCCAGATGAACGCAAGGTCAAAAATTTCCGTTGCAAGCATTAAAATGAAACCTCCGAAGAAAGAAACAACGGGAAGCAATAATCCCATGGGAGAAAAATGGACCAGGATCATAAAATATCCGGGATATATTGACAGCATTCAGTGCATATATTTCCAGGACGATGTGGATCAGGGTGTTAAAATAAGTGAAACAACAACCACAAACAGCTTCATCCAGGCTTTTGAGTTTAAGGCGGCAGAGGATCGAATACCCATTATGATACGGATAAATACATTTGAAAAAAATGAGTTTACGTATATGATTTTCTTCCCGAGTATATTCAAGGACGAAATTGTTAGACTGATAGCATACATATATAACGAGAAGAGTGAATGGTCACCAATCATGATCCATTTACAGGAATATGGGGATTGGGTCGACGGGTTTCTTTGACTCAAAGGAAGCTGCAAATTCCAAGTAAGTATTTTTCCATGAGATTCTCCATTTCATCCATGTCCCTGTAAATGGGTCGGTCTTCCGCGAGGAATTCTATTTTTTCCCTAACTATCTTTCTTATTTTGTTGGAGAACTTGCCAAAATCAAGATCTGCCAGATCCATTGCCTGTACGCCAAGAACGTATTCAGTTGCTATTATCCGATGAACGTTGTTGTTTATCTCCGTGAGTTTCTGTGCGGCATTTGCTCCCATGCTTACGTGATCTTCCTGGTTCGCGCATGTGGGGATGGTGTCTGCGCTTCCCGGATAGACCAGTATCTTGTTTCTGTTACAGAGTGCTGCTGCTACGTATTGTGCTATCATGTATCCTGAATTCAGTCCGCTGTTTTTCACCAGAAATGCGGGTAGCCCACTGAGTGAAGTATCAGTAATCCTTGCAATTCTCCTTTCTATCATATTTCCCAAATCTACCAGAGCTATGGCTAAAAAATCGCATGCAAGAGCAACCGGTTCACCATGAAAGTTTCCTGCAGAAATATATTCTACATCATTTACTAAGGGATTATCTGTTGTTGAATTCATTTCATTCACCAGTACTCCCTTAACGTAGTTGATCGTGTCAAGAACAGCACCAAAAACTTGGGGAGTGCATCTTATTGAGTAAGCATCCTGTATTCTCTCCCGATCTCCTTTATCTGTGCTTCCACTGTCTTCCAGTTTTTCGTATAAAATTTTTCCAATTGCCCGTTGGCCAGGTTGATTCCTGGCACCCAGAACCCATGGACTGAATGCTTTTTTTGTTGATGAAAGTGAGTCCATTGCAACTATCGCAGATCCTGTTGCAAGGTTTAAATTGTCAAGAGCCCTGCTCACTTCAACCATCCCGACTCCGGTTATAGCCGCAGTTCCATTGATGAAAGCAAGTGCCTCCTTTTCTTTCAACTTATACGGCTTTATTCCATACAATTTTTCTATTTCCCCTGCGTTAACTCTCTTTTCATCAACTATGATTTCTCCCTCACCTATTATTGCGAGGCAGAGATGGGATAGTGGGGCAAGATCCCCGCTTGATCCTACAGATCCAAATTCCGGGATAAACACATGCACATTCCTGTTCAGGAATTGAATGGCTGCATTCACAAGGTCCATTGTGCATCCTGAATATCCTCTAACAAGGCTGTTTATTCTCACAAGCAAAACTGCCCTCATTTTCTCGATGGAAAGTGGTTCACCAAATCCGGCTGAATGGCTTCTGATCAGGTTAATCTGCAGCCTGTCTGCTTCATCATCCCTTATTTTCTTATTCAGAAGACTCCCAAAACCAGTATTCACACCGTATATGGTCTTTCCATCCCGAATCATCTTTTCGATGTTATTTCTCCCCAATCTTACTTTCTCAACAGAATGTTCAGAAATTTTAACCGGAATTCCCTGGAACACGACTTTCCTGAATTTCTTTAAGTCAAGGTTATTCCCATCCAGTTCTACATACTCGCTTCCCTGCATATATCCATATCCAGATTAGATTAAAAAAGTAGGTTGTAGTTATAAAGCAATCTTGCATCAAAGTACGGTTGCATGAATTCATCTGAAGATATTCAGTGCTTTAAAGTGGAAGATTTAAAATTGATATCCCGCTATAAAGTTCTGAAAATATCTTATTTTCAGGAGTTTTTGGGAAAGTACGTACGGCAGTGTTTCAATGCTGGTGGAACAGTATATTACTCACTAAATCGAAGGAATGAAATAACAGGAATTTTAATAATGAATGAAGAGGAAGGGGAGGGGGCAATATTCGTAAATGAAACCGAATCTCTTTCCGTGCTTGCCTCCAGAGCTGGGAATATAGCAATGTTTTCAGAGATAAATCTCCCAATCAGAGGAGACAAATATCTAATTATGGAATCCGACTTATCAGAAACTTCAAATTTGACATCCTTCGGAAATTCGGTGGAGACATTAAAAAAATCAGGACTGCCAAATCTTATGGACTGCATAAATGCAATTTACCCAAGGACAAGGATCAATTCCATCAAGGCGTCACTGGATGATGGAGACATTTGTTTCGTTGTGAGGGCAGGCGAGTCAATCGTTGGATTTGCTTTCGTTTCCATTTCTGGGAACATTGGGAGGCTGCCGCTCTTCGGTGTCCTTCCCGAATTCAGGGGACTGGGAATTGGAAGCGATCTCGTACGGGCAAGGATCCTTTTCCTTCGCCAAATTGGGTTGAAAAAAGTATTCTCAGAAATCAAGGAATCAAATTCAGAATCTATGAGGATTTCCCAAAAGTTTGGATTCCGAAAAGCAGGAGTTATATGGCTTTATTTTCCAGAATCAGGTTCGTGGAGCGCCACAGTTAGGACACTTGGGAAGAGTTGAGTCCATAAGGGTGCCACAGTACTGGCACTTCACTTTAACAACCTCCCTGATCACTATCTGCTGTACCTGCGGCTGGCTGGCAGTTAAATTCAATGGTTCCGGATCTGGT
>JAJZXP010000220.1 GCA_021806345.1 Thermoplasmata archaeon
ACTATGTCGTTCACGATCTCCATCCTTGCAACCATTTCCCTTACATATTTCTCAAAATTATCCATGCTATTTTCTCTCCTCTTCATTTTCACTGAATGAATCAAGCCTTGTCTGCGGCTGTTCTCTTCTTACGATTTTTAAAAGTTTCAATATATCGGTGCTCATTTGAGAACCTCCAGAAGATCATCCCGATCTATCTTCCTCAGGATCTCGTCCCTGTGTTTCCTGATTGATATCAGGGCATTGTAAACCGGTCTTGGTTCATGGATCATGATAACCCTGGACTCTATGTATCCCATTTCAGATGCCCTCTGCAATTCATTGAGATGTGCATTTTCAAAGTGATCCTTGGCCTCTGGGGCAGATGTAAACAGTAGCCTGCACACTTTGCACTTGTGGATATACCTGTCCTTACCCGATGGATCCTTTACCCTGAAGAAAAACACGGAAACTGTGTATTTGTATTTTGTAACATGATCTTTCATAGCGTATCCTCCATTGAAATGGGCAATACCATGAAGAACGGGCCAATCTGCAATTCCATTGTATCTATCTGTATATTCCTGTTTTTCATTTCCATTAAAATTCCTCCAGTTTTGTAATTTTTACAGGATTCTTACCCCTCTGGCAGATATCATATACTAACTTCGCAAATTGTGCCCTTTTTTCAGATGCAAGGGACGGTATTTCAGTCATACCCATCTCTCTCTTGGCGATCTGGATGGCTTCCTGTACGTTCATTCCAGAGCCTCCAGTTCTATCCTGTTCTTGCAGGGATGGCACCTGACTTGACCGGCCTTCCTAGTCATTCTTTCCCAGGTGTGGCCACACTTGTTGAAGATAACCATAACGCCAGTCTTCTTCCTTCCAGGGTTCTTCATCTTCTTCATTTCCTCCATGAAATTCTCTATTGCTCCCTTAGGAAGAATCAGGTTACCATGATCGTCGTACATCATGCTGTGGCCTCCTTTGTTTCAATTATTCTGTTTTTGACCTTCCAGTAGGCCATTTCATAATTGGACTGAGAGCATTTCTGATATGGCCACCATCCCTCTCCATCCTTATCTGAAAGTCCACCATCATGGGGATAACCAAGCCATGCTCCAACGATCTCAATATGACCTTTTGGGAGACCAAGGCAATTATAGCTTTTCAAAGCAGTCTCTTTTATGAGTTCTTCAATTTCTCCACCCATGTCGGTTGTAAGAACTATCTCGCCCGGTGATGAGTTCTCTTTATTCTCGTCACTTTTAGGTTTTGCATGATATAATGAGCCTATTCCCATTTTTATGGAAAGGGACGTTGTGATATCCTCTCCACATATTGAGCAGTTCATAGAGATCCCTCCTCTGACACATTCCATATTATGACAGCATCATGCCCTCTCTTTTTTGGATAATTTACATGAGGGCCGGATTGTCCATCCTCCAGGTCACAGGGAAATTTTATTCCTCTGAATTCCCAGGAGATTGGGCAGCTATAATCTTCTGGATGATCGTCCCATCTTGAAGAATAAGCAACTTTACTGTTATGGTTAGAGTTCATTGAAACACCTCTCTCACTATCTTTCTGGACGCTTTCTCATATTTGCGTCCGTAATAGTCAACAAGCTTAGCCTGGATTCTGATCCATCTCTCCAGAGAATCGGATTCCGGTCTGATCCTCTTTTCCAGTAGAAAACTCTTAAGGGTAAGATCAGCATCCGTCAGCTTGTGGTACAATTCCAGTCTTGTTCTTTCCTTCCTGGCATTCCAAAAATTTAATGCCTTCCAAGGAAATATCCGTGTGAGCCTAGACAACTCACTTATTTTTTTATGTTCCATTTTAAAGGACCACCCTTTTGAAAATTCTTTTTATAATTTCCTTTACAGCGGCCCATAAGACGGTAAACCTCAATGGAGCCTTTACTGAGGAAACTTTATTTATCGAAAAGTCATGATTGTATTGGTAAACCTCAATGAGTAAGCACAGTTCTGGTGATTCGTATTCTTGGCTTTTGGCCCTCATTATCTTTTTAATAATATCTGTCGTAATTGGTAAATTTTTCATTTGGCCTGCTTTAGTTAGCGCTGCTGAAAACACATGGAATTCTCTTCTCGTGTTTCTGCATTCATTACTATTCCTGAGTGTTGTAGTTCTTGTGTTATTTTTTATTGCTATCATTGTGTATTTCCTCGCAAAAAAAAGTTACGGAGACTCATAATTAAATCATAAACAGGAAAACTAATCCCCAGATAGCCACTCAGAACACCAAAACCATAAAGCAATAGTAATACAATTGGTCCAGAAAACGCCCTGAAAATCACCGAGAACAAGATTAGAAAAATTAAGCCATACTCTATACATGAAAGTATTTTTAGAACTTCACTTCTCTCTTTTCTTTCCATTTTAAAGAGCCTCCTTCTTTCTGTGCTCGTCGATTAAAAGTTTCAAGACATCGTTGTAGCTTCTTGCCCTTAGCTCAAATTTCAGGTTGTCAAGTTCTACATAGGTTGTCTGTTTTACTGATATTTGAGGAAATTTTTTCTCTGGCATCTTTATCGACATTATCGATAAACCTCCTTTCTTAATAAATGTATCGATGTTATCGATAATATGGGGAATTTCTTTATTATCTTATTCCCCATTATTCTCGATATGCCAGGGACTCGTGGTAATCCATCTAAAAAATATCCGCAGATTTCTCTTTCAAGAGACTTATATGACCAATTGAGGGAACTTAAATTTGAATTTAAAGTAGATTCGATGGGAGAAGTTATCGACAAATTGTTATCTGAACATAAGTCCAAGAAGTCCTAATCCCTATTTCTCCCAGCAATATGGATGAAAGTCGTAATACTGACCCAATGCGCTTTCATGAATGTTGAAAGACTCCCATCCACATCTGTTGGAGATTGACCTGGACACAAACGAATGGATCCGGGTCTATTCATTGCATTACATCTCCTGCAATCAATTCCAGATCGTCATGGCTTAGAACAGCCCCTTCCTTTTTCATAAGGAAAGAAACCACACGTTGAAACAATCCGGGTTTACTTACTTCAGGATGTGAATCAAGCCAGGATGATTCTTCTTTAGAGACTGTTACAAGATACTTGTGTGATGTCATGTTCTACTTTCTATTGTAAAAAATTTATACTATATAAATAACATCTGTCTTCTATTATAGAATATACAAACCAATAATCTATATGCAAACATGAATTATAATCTCCAGATTGGAAGAAATAGGAAAATTAGAAAAGAAATCCGGATTGCTGAGACTGCTTGTCTTTTTATATGATAATGGGGAATATATGCTCTCTGATATATGGGATAATTCAGGAATTTCGAGGAATTCTGGATCAGGTGCTATGGAGTTATTGAAAAAATACGGCCTTGTGAAGAATAGGGTTGATGATTCAAAGTACCCTCCCAGATATATGTACTCTTTAACTGAGAAAGGGAACAAAATTGCACAGAAGCTGAAGGAAATTGAGAATGTTCTCAAGGAGAACATGCCATGAACCCCATTTCAAATAAGGTTAACATTCCGATATTAATTGTTGCTGCAGGATTACTTGCCTATTTTCATATCGATCTTGCCACCGTCCTCATTGGTGGTGCAGTTATTTCAGGTCCGATATATCCTCTTTACATAACTATTGGAATTTTAGTTTTCTTAATTGTATCAATAGCAATTTTAATCATACTTAGGGCCAAATGGGAAAGTAACAAAGTGAATACGGGGAGATTTTTATAGAATGAAAATAGACTTCATAAAAAATGGAATTAATAACTCAAGTGAACTTTCAAATCAGAGGATATCCGAGAGTTCTCTATACAAGTCACTAATTCACTACAAATGTGGGACAAGACACATGATAATAGAAGTTAGAAGTAATGAGAATTTAATCTCTAGAAATCGGTACTACCAGGAGTTGAAATTATGGCAATAGACGAAGAAAGATTGAAAAAATACATACAAATGGGATGTGAGAGCACAGAAAAGGAGTCACCCTTCCGCCAGCGCATTTTTAATAAAATTTTGGATGCTCTTGGATGGGGAGAAGACCAAATTACCTATGAAAAGGAAATATCTGTAGGAAATGGCCGAACTTTAGCTGCTGATTATGAATTAATTCAGGCAGGCATTAAGTATATTGTAGAAGCGAAGTCACCAAGAGTGGGTGTTGACGATTCCTTCAGCCAGTTGACGTCATATATCAAACAAGAAGAAGCGAATCTTGGATTTGTCTATAACGGTAAAAAGTTGGTACTCTTTGTGAGGAATTTCGGCTCAGCTTGGTCAGAAGATCCGGCCTATGTATGGGAATGCGGCCAGGACATAGATGTTTTCTTATACCTATCGCCTGAAAAAATTGGTTCCATTGAAAGTGATTTTCTGGAAAGAACTAGAAATGAAAGATTGCTGGATCAATCAATTCGCGATAACGTCTTCATTATTAAAAATAAAGCCATAGAAATTTTAAAGAATGTAACAAGTTTAGATAAGGGCTATATTGAAAATAATATTGATGTGATAATCAAGAGCCCAAGGATTCAGGCGAGTTCCAGTTTGTTAAATTCAAACGGAACCGAAAATGAAAATGGCCGGCGCACGCAAATTGAAAGAATACTCAATGAAGAGATACCGGGCAATGATGATGACGTTGTTGTTGTATGTCCTGCTTCGGGAGAACAAAATGACGATAAAGGTGAAAGATGGATGCTTGGCTATAATGCTTGGAGATCCATCGTTATGAAAAAAACACCAAAATACATGGCCCTATACCAGGGCTTTCCGTATTCGCAGGTGAGACTGCTTGCTGAAATTGATAATGTCTTTGATTCAGAAGATCCTAGATTACAAAGAGAATACGGACTTCCACCTGTTGATAATTCCGATTCAGGAAAGAAAACGCTTATACTAAAACCAGATAGTATAAAATTGTTAGATAGGCCGATTGAAAGGGCTAGTTGGGGTGGTTTCCGGAACATAAAATATACTAAAATAGGAAAGCTGAAGCAAGCGAGGAGCATAGAGGATTTGTGAAAATGTACCAGCAAATATGCTTAGTTAAATGGTGATAAAATTGAAAGAGTTGCTTTACCTAGAGGAAAAAGATCATGACCCTTTCCAAGAGTTCCAAAATAACCTCGACTTTTATTACAGTGCGGTCTATCGGTCGGTTGAAAGGTTGAAGGAGCTGGGGCTTGTTAGGCAGGACATAAACGCAATGACCAAACCTCCAAGGAATATTATTAAACTTACAGAAAAAGGAAAACTTGTTGCACAGAAACTGAAGGAAATTGAAGATATTTTGAAAGGAGGGGCATAAGATTTGATATTAAGTCTAAAATCTATATCTGTGGATGAAGCTTATTTTGAGCCAACAATTAAAGTGGAATTGGAATGGCAATATGATTTAAGCCAGGAAGCGCCAATAAACATTTTTGGAAACATATCTTTTATGGGAAAATTATTTGGGCGACTTCTACCAAAAGACCTGGAAACCAAAGTATTTAATATAGCGCCCACAGACTACAATAGAAATCATGATCACAAGACTCTGAAAATGGATCTTACAGCCACTCTTGATAATAAAATTATATCATATATGAATGAGGCGAGAAAATCGTCCGCCAAAGGGGATGTAAACTTAACTTTAGAATTTTTCACAACAACCCTTAGCAACAACGCAATGATTTCATACATAGAAGAATACGGCCTTACTGACAACACATTTCCTAAAGATTTAAAAACCGCAATAGGAAATAGCAAGTTTAAGAATTCCCAAAATACGAGTGTTCTATTATACGTTTATCCGGACCAGACAGGCAGTTATTACCAAAACAGAAGCAATCTTAACCTGATCTCCTCAAGTGGGTTAGGGCCTAATGATGGGTATTTATCCATAAAAACTGAAAAAAAAGTCTTGGAATGGCCTATTAAGTCATCCGACTGGGTCCACGATTTCCTTCCAAAGCTGGGATTGGGTCAATATGAAATCATAGAGATTCCAAGGGTAGAAACTGCTGGAGGCTTTGGTGACATCCTCACGATGCTGGATGAAGCAAAGGATAAACTTTACAAGAGTCTTGATATTGGAGCCAGCCTAGCAAGTCTCAGGAACTCCCTTAAGAAATTTTTGGAAATTGTGAATAGTGAAGGAGGTTTCAAAAAATTATTTCACGATAATAAAAACATTTCAAGTCTTGCTGAAGCGCTGCAAAATAAGCTATTTGGGGCGGCCTCAAGGTCTGAAGACAGCTCTGCACCCCATGCAGGTGGGGCCATTGTCGAGGGTTACGAGGCCGAGTCCTTAATTTTTATGGCTTATTCTCTCTACAAGATGGTTTTCGAAAGAATTAAGGGGAATGACACAGATAGTAAAGATTGAATTTTGGAAAAATGCTCCTTAGGGGCATTGGAGGGGTAAAAATATGTTTGAAAAATTAAACTATGATGATAGAGCAAAAAAATTTGGAGTTATAGCTAAAATAAAGATTGATGAGGGAAAAGATACAGAAGAGAAAAGAACAAGAGTTTTTCGTAAAGATGGTACTCTTAATGAAAAGGACTATAGAGACTTGATGATAAGTGGTGGATGGTTGGACGTTCACACTACGGACTCAAACAATAAGAAATGGGAATGGGGAACACCTTCAGATTATCTGGGCAAGGGTGTCAAACTACTACTATTTGACAAAATTGAAAAAGGGATAACAGTAATTGCTGATGTAGACCCAAAAGAAGCTTTCTATGACAATGAGAATCATCACAAGGTGAGAAATGTGATTGTAGGAAAGCCAACTGTGTTAGATAATCCAATCCCTATTAAACTGATTACTGAATGTGGCCTTAAAGACCCAACAACTTTAGGATTAATCCCATTCGAAGAAATAACCGAGAAGCAATACGATGAACTTATGCAAAAGTACCACAATTGGAAAGCGGGAATCATTAATACGAATACACCTGGAGTAATGAAGCCAAAATATTGAGAAGCACCTAAATAAACTGTGGGTAGATTAAAAATTTAAAAACAGGGTTGTGACAGAATTGATAAAAAGTGATGGAAGTACAACGAGTTTAGTTGATGTAAAAAGCCTTTACCTGGATAAGAAGAATTTCAGGATTGATTATGCAAGAGTCCAAAATAACCAAGACGTATCAAAAATGCTTTTTGAAGAAGAAAATATTATAGAAATGGCTCATAGCATAGTTTCAAGGAATGGGCTCTATCCACATGAGTTTCTTATAGTTGTAAAAGAAGATGGAAAAGACATAGTCATGGAAGGAAATCGGAGGGTTCTAGCTATAAGATGTCTACTTGATCAGAAATTCGTTCCTCTCGAATATAGGCCTAAATTTAAGTCAGTCATAGGCGAAATTGATCAAGGACTCAAGGATAAGATTAGCAAAGTAAACGTAGTATACATGCCGAGAGAAGAAGCTTTGAAAATCGTCGCAGATAAGCACTCAGATATAAGCTACAGAAAATGGAGCCTGGTATCTCAATGGAGATTTTTGAGGGAACAATTTCAGAGATTCAATAGAGATATAGACAAAACCTTAGATTTCATAGACCCAGAAACAGCATCAGACGTCACTAATGGAATAAAATTTATCAATCTGATTGATTATGTAAGAAGCCTAGAATGGTGGGACAATGAAAACTTGCGCAAGGAGATAGAAAAGAATAGATTAGAACCCACTAGAATGACAAGGGCTTTAAACTATACTGATGTTCAAAATTCATTAAAGTTGTCTTTTGATGATAAATACGAAGTTTGTATCAAAGACGGAACATACAAAAAAGCTTTTGATTATGTACTGTTTAATTTTGCTAAGTCTGCACTGATAGATTCTGACGAATGGGCCAAAATAAATACCAGGAGCACAAAGGATGAGATAGTTTCTTTGATAGAGTCGTGGTACTCGGAATACCAGAAAAAATATAATGGAGACCAAACTAGTGAAAAGGAAGAACACAAAAATAAAGAAAACGAGACGGAAAAAAGCACAGTAGAAACCTCAAAAGAGTCGAATAAGAAGGAAGAAACTCCTAACGGGCAAACGCAGAATAAGAAACAAAGTGGAAAAAAGCCAATAATATATTTCTCTGACCTAAAGTGTACCTTAAATGACAACAAATTAAAAGGTCTTACACTTGAACTTTCAAAAATAACTATGACACAATTCCCTGCAGCTGCAATAATGCTTACCCGTTCATTATTAGAATCATCCCTGTTATATCAGATCAACAAGAAGGGCCTTAATTCAGATTACTATCAATATAAAGGCAAAGATGGACTTAAGAAAATTCTTAATTTCTCTATCAATAAAAGTTCGGTTCTCTTCAAGGATATAAAATCTGCAAAAGGATTGGAATACCTTGAAAACAGCAAATATAAGGATTTTATGGATGATATCGTGCACAGTAAATGGATCACTCCTACTGCCTCTGATGTAGCTAACATAGCAGGAAAGATTAGAGAACTTCTCAAGGCAATATTATCCGACAGCGCATAACAGAAAAATTTAGGCCTAGAAGTGATATCCTAACATGAAACCAACTGTAACTCCATTGAGATATCCGGGCGGAAAAACCTGGCTTCTGCCATACATTAATGACTTCTTAATGTTTCATAAAATTGAGCTTGGAACAATAGTAGAACCATTCGCAGGTAGCGCATCCGTTTCAATAGGACTGCTCAGGTCAGGGATGGCAGATAAAGCGGTCCTTTGTGAAAGTGATCCCATGATTATATCATTCTGGAAGTCAACCCTTTACAATAGCAAGGAATTTACGGAACTAATTAAGAATCTGGATATATCGATGGTCACATGGAACGAGTTCAAAAAATATTTAGCAAATGATGCCCCTACAAAGTATAATGACCTTGAACTAGGCCTTGCATTTCTCTTTTATAATAGAACTAATTATTCTGGTATCATAAATGCTGGGCCCATTGGAGGTAGACGTCAACTATCAAAATATAATATTAAATGTAGATTTAATCAGGAGAGAATAATCAAAAAGGTCAATCAATTAAGCAGCTTAAGTGACCGTATTGAAATTATCCAAGGAGAGGGCAGAGAATATATAAGGAAATTCACGGATAATCAGGAAGAAAACATATTCATTTATGTGGACCCGCCCTATTATAATGCAGGAAGAGTTTTATACAGAAAGTTTTTCGCTAATGAGGATCATGTGGAGTTAGGAGAGATTCTTACTCATATCAATTTGCCATGGCTGGCAAGTTATGACGATGCAAATTTTATTCGTGAGTTATACAGATCATCGAAGTCCCAATACGTGTACACAGACTACCAAGCAGGAAATCTAAAGCGTGGGTCCAGAGAATTACTTCTCTCCAATTTTAAAATACCACCTATTACATCGAAACTTAGGACTCCAACCCATAATGATATTGACAATGTTGATCTAGGCCAACAGATTGCTACGCAAAACTAGAAATATATCTAGTGTACTTAGTTAATCCATGGAAATGAATAAAAACAATGAATGGTTAATCACATTGAACGTGCGGAAAAAAGAGGATGAAAACCAGGATGTAGAAGTGTATCATAATCTTGAGCAACAAATTGAGATTTTTCTTAAGGAAAAATTAGGAAACTGCGAATTTGTAGAAAAATCTCGCAATAATGAAAATTATACGGTCAGGTTCAAAGTCTCATCTAATGTTCGTCCGGATCAGAAAGACCTTGTGATAAAGCCCATATGTATTGATAATGAGTTATGGGAAGTCAACATGCAGGACATAAATAAATTTAAAGAAATAAATTTTGCTCAGCTTCTAAATGATTTGTATGATCACTATGCAGAGAATCGAAACCCCTTTGATTATCTGTCTTCGAAACTGGTAGGTGAAGCCATCAAATGCTATGCTGAAGGTTTGTATGATGCCGTTGTTATTCTTTGTAGGAGTGTAATAGACTCTTCAACCTACCTCGCGTGTGTTTGGGCTAGAAACGAATCTAACAAAGAAACATATGAATATAGAGTTCCCAAACCGTTCGAGCCCGGAGACGAAGTAGACTGGGGTAAATTAAAGAAGAAAACCATTGAACTAGGTATTTTGCTGAAGAAGGCTTTTAAAAATATTGAAAAGGTGAGGGACTATGGTAATTTTGCAGCACACATTGGTGAAAGACAATTAAAAGAAATGACAGAATGGTCGAAAAAAAATCGTGCTTTAATCAGGGATGTCTTACAGAAGGGAGTAAAAGGCCTTAACATGTCTCCGAGAGGTTATCCGAAGGGCTATAAGCTATATACTTCAAAGAACGAAGCATACTACGCCTTAGATATGACGGTAGATTTTCTTAAGAAATTATCGGCCGGATATAACCAATCTAACTAATTAAATCCTTGTCCAAGCGTCTACGATGAAACCCTTAAAATCGATACCAATAACCGCACCCCCATTTCTTTGTACCATTGTGGTCCAAAGGATTTGGGTATTCGATCACCTTCTGAGGTTTTCCAAATATTTCTTCCATGCCCTGATCGAAAGATGACAGGTTAAGCAGATAGGAACCCGGGTGATTGTCTATGCATCCCTTCAAATCCCTGAGATCATCTAAGGTGAAACTGCGCCTGTATTTCCTCCCGGATGAAAGGTATGGTGGATCCAGATAGAACAGCACCCGGGGTTTTGAGTATTTTTTCACAAGGCCTCTGAAATCCATGTTCTCTATGGCCCACTCCCTGACGTATACAAAATTCTCTAAAGTGAATCTTGACATTTGTGTATTTCCCTTGAACCTCCTGCCAAACGATCTCCCGTTCCCCATGAAAGAATAGGTCTGAAGATAAATGAGCTTGAAGGCAGTGTCAACATCCTTGAGGTACTTTGAATCCCGCAGCTCCATAAATGCCTTCTCATGGGCAAATGCCAGTCTAAGTTTTCTTGTGAGTGCCAATCTTTTTGTAGGGCCCTGGAAAACCTTGAATGTGATATAGAGATAGTCATCCAGGTCATTGTAGGCCTTGCCCTTCCGCCATTCATCAGGAATGTTCAGCAGCACCTTTCCAGAACCGCCAAAGACGTCCACAACGATATCAAATGAATCCCTGTGAACTTCCATAATGGCCAGAATATCCTTAAGTTGGTTGAACTTTCCACCATAGTACCTGAACAATGATTTCGTAATTGCTGTTTACGCCATTATTTCCTGCTTAAATTATTTCTTATTGCACAATAGAAAATTATTAGGTCTACTTAGTCATGCTAAAATGTGGAAACTCTTAAGTTATTGGAAAAGCAGTCAGGTTTTCTTAGACTCATATCTTACCTTCATAAGGAAGGGGAAACACAGATAACTACAATTATTGAAGATACGGATATCCCGGTCCATCAGCTCTATTCAAGCATAGAAAAAGGGAAGAGTATTGGGATTATAAAAACAAGAGTTGATACTAAATCATATCCAAATAAAAACATGATAAGCTTAACGGATAAAGGCCAAAAAATAGGAGAAAAAATATTGGAAATTATAGAACTGGTCAATTCAGATTAAGTTCATTTCCTGAAGCAGATCCGTTGCCCTTTCACTGGCCATATGTGATATTACGTAATTGAATCTTTCCTCAATTTTCAGTATAAGATCTTCCCCGGTCTCAGTCTCTTCTATGGCCTTCTTAAAAATGGTATAATCCACATCAAATTGATCCTTTCAACCTGTAACGTATTCTTCCTCAAATTTATTCATAACAGTATCGACTCTTCCGTCTTTTTGAACAACTCCCTTATGTTGCTTATGAACTCTTCATAATCACTGCTCTGCCTTGCGGCATCCTCAATCAGCTCCCTGTCATGTTCGGCACGGTCATTCCAGCCTGCCCTGTATCCATTTTTCCTCAGAGCTTTCTCATGCTCTGTCATGGTATCCAACGTTTTCTGTTCTCTCATCAGACCTGTTAGATTTGTATACATCATATGTTTTGCGGATGCCGTGAAAAATGAGAAAAAAGAGAGTTTAAGGATATGAGGGAATCACGCTTCATCTTCCAGGTGAGTGATCTGATTCTGTTGCGCCCTTGCTAACTGGTACTGAATCCTTGTCAAGCCATATCAGCCAGTTTTTGTATGTAATCAAGGAATACCATGGGGCCAGGGCGTCTGACAGACCTCCAATTATGCCGTTTAATATGGTTCTTGTTACACTCACCTTTCCAATATAGGGTTTGTGCAGTCTGTACCCCTCGTAATATGAGATGATCATTCCGTACCACACTGCACCGAAGAAAACACCACTATACGGAACAAGAGCGTCAAAGTGGAAAACAAGTGATAGAACCATTGCTGCAAGTGAAATCACTGCACTCATCCATGCTATTTGTGTGTACAGCACAAGAGCCTTCTTGTAAGCGGGCAGCCTTCCTTTCATCGGATAGAGGCCAAGAGCTCCAATGAACCATCTCCTTCTCTGAGTGAGTTTTGCCTTTATGCTTCCTGCAGACTGTTCGTATGCAAATCCTTTCATCTTACCATAATTCCCGCCATATCTGTCTCTTATGGCATTTTCAAGGAGAAAATCTTCAGCTATGGCCTTCTTTGTTCCGAAATCATTGCCAACAGAATCCTCAACAGACTGCCTGACAACAAAATGGGATCCATGGAAACCAATGAGCGGATTTCTCTTTGTGAGCAGAGATCCCATTGCCCTGAAATCGTCATAGCTTCTCATGAACTCCTGCACATGATCCGGCGTGTTTACAAAATTCTGGGGATATATAATTATGCCGGATCCGATGTTATAGCATCCTGCAGAAATAAGCTCACTAATCCCCAATATGGTATCTTCCCCCACAGATGTTTCGTCGTCCTGGTGGTAAATCCAGACATCATCATTCAGCCCCATCTCTCTCTTCCTTAAGTCGCAGGCATAGTTCAGTGCCCTTGCCTTGCTCATGGTTCCCTTTGGTGTTTGATATCCGGATGGTACAACCACAATCCTTGTTCCCTCTCTCCTGATCATTTCTGCATACTCTGTGTCCAATAGCCTGGATCCATCCTCTGTTATGATCCATGATTCGTAGTTTATTCCAACCTTCCTAGCCCAGTAGTGCACGGATCTTATGGAATTGTAAACTGTTCTGGGAGCTCTTCCCAGTGTTGTGAGCTGGAATATGGTTTTGTCCTGGGGCACCTTTATATCATCAGGTAACACCATTGATCCTGAATACCTCATGAACCAATAAAATGAGATCACAACCACAGGTATGCCCATGATCCAGGCAACACTCAGATATCTCAAAGGGGTGTTTCCATATGGAAGCAGAGATTTTCCAAGATAAAACACAACAATGGATATGGAAACTGAGAGGGTGAAAAGCATCCCATGAATCCATCTTCTTTTTGACAGGTGGATCATGGTTTCATTGTAATTCTCCTTTGTAAATTTCTCATAGAAGTTTTCAACGTCCATGTGAAACCCTCAGAAACTGCCGTTCTTTACTTCGAATCCCGATCTGTCAATCCTGGACGCTTCATTCCTTATCTTAACCCTTACAGCATCGGCTATGAACTCCGCATTGGACCTGTAACCAAGGTGCGCTTTTGTCCTTGTTTTCTCAACCTCATCTACCAATTCTTCCGGTAGTGCAACTGTTCTATATTTCATGTCATACATCGCATATCAATCGCATATATTATTTTATGCGATACATAACCTATAAATGGCCTATACAGGCAAATTTACCATTAAAGGGTCATTTTTCAAAATATATGTTAAATACATGTCATACATGAGTTATAAATGGCAAAAGAGGACTGGCAGACTGTAGGGCTGCCCAAGGAACTTCTGGACATGGTAGATAGGATCATAGAAGAGGGGAATCTAGGATATACCTCAAAATCAGAATTTATAAAGGAGGCCATAAGGGAAAAGATTGTGAAGCTCAGGGAGACAGGCCTGATAAAGATCTGATTTATACATGTCTTATACCTGCAAACGGTTCCATTGCGAAATTCCCATGCAATCACACCGCAATTGTTTTTAAATTGTATACAGAAATGTTCAGAAACAGGATCAGTACCTATAAACTGTACATTTATGGTTACTGATCTTCAAACTTTCAGGAACATGATCAAATGGGATTCACATACAATAATTACAATGAAAACAGGACCATAGATTTCAGATGGAAGTGATACAGCGGCATCGTGCATTTAGGGAGATGGATTTTGTGAAGAATCGATTAGGTATTGTGGTGCAGTTCGGAAAGTATGCTTTCATGGCCTACAATGTCTCGGCAAAAATGACTATATTCCACAATCACAATGTTATTGGATCAGGGATTGAAATAGTTCCAACTAAGAGAATGGCAGATCAGATGTCCACTGGGTTTTCTTATTTTGAGCAGATTAAATGGGACTTGGAGAATAGAGGTGTTGCGGATAATGATATTCCGGTAATTGTGAGGGGGATCGATGCTTGATAGGCGACACAACCAA
>JAJZXP010000344.1 GCA_021806345.1 Thermoplasmata archaeon
ATCTTTGGGTGATCCCTTAACCGGCATATCTGACCGCATTGACTTCGAGAGGATCAGGCCAATCCTCTCCTCTTTGTACGAGAATGACACAGAGAAGTGCGGAAAGCCCAATTATGATCCCATTCTCATGGTCAAAATTCTGCTATTGCAACAGTGGTACAACCTCTCAGATCCCCAAATAGAAAGAGAAATCCGTGACAGGATATCCTTCATGAATTTCCTTGGATACCCTGAGAAGCTTCCTGATCGCAACACGATCTGGTATTTCCGTGAGAGACTGTCCAAAACAGGGAAGGATCGTCTTGTCTTCAATGAAATAACAGAGCAGATCATGGCTAAAAGAATCCGCATCAAGAAGGGCACCATGCAGGGGTCTCAACGCCACAATGGCTCGTGCATCCAGAAACACTCCTCTGACCATGGAACAGGCCCACAGGAATCTCAGGATCTCAAGGAAGCGGACACCCGGAGAGCGGCCATATTCAGTGATCAAGAGGGTGAAGATGACATTTGTCAATATGGCATACAATCTATCCACGGTGGTTCACCTGAAGAGAAGGGGGATTATAGCGTGAGCGCTGGAAAATAAGAGAAAAACCAGGAAAAGAGGCGAAAAAAAGATGGAAATACGAAAAGTCTTCTGTAAAAAATGACTGAATTTGTGGGGGACTTCACACAGCATCAATAGAATCTTAAAAAAACTGTCAGTTAAAAGAAAACGTTTAACATATAATTCAATTTGAACTCGTGGAAGAAGGTAGCATGTTTCATATCTAACCCTCCACCCATTTCCTCATCTCTTTCCGGTCATTCTCTTCAAATGGAATATTCAGGTAATGCTCATACTGCGTTGTGATGGCATGGCCCTGTAAGAAGGGAATCCGCTCAATTAGGTAGGGGATAACTTAAGTTATTGAATTCAATGAGAAAATACCAAAAACCAAGTTGTGCATTATTCTGTTTTAAGTGATGCATGCATTAAAAGCTGACTTTGCCGGTACTGGAAAGAATTCAAGTTAGAATGGACAAGTTACATAAATTTCGGATAACTCGATTTAACTTTTAAATATTTAAAAAAGTATTTTTCAAAATGTCAGAATTTATCTCATGTATCGTAATATTTAAATAGCAAAATTGCATGCAATTTTGTATACTATGTTGGATGCAAAACTGGATGCAATACCTACAGAAATGGAAAGAGTGTTTCAACAAATTAAAACAAAGATTGCGGAAGGTGAATTCTTACCCGGTGAACGTTTGACAGAGCAATATCTGTCAGATACGTTAGAGACAAGCCGATATACCGTCAAATTGGCACTAACGAAACTAGAAGAAAACGGGGTTGTTAAACAGACACCCTACAAGGGATATGTAGTATCAAGGATAAGTCTAGAAGAAAGTGTTGAGTTATTGAAAGCGAGGGGATTAATTGAGGGATTAATAGGATCTATCTCCGCTCAAAAGATAACTGATAAAGAAATCAGTGAACTTGAAAAAATTTTATTTGAAATGAATAAAGCGATCAGGGAAACTAATTATGATGAGTATTCCAAACTTAATACACAATTTCACAATGTAATTTACAGATCAACTAAAAACGCCAGTCTTGCAGACATAGCAATGCGGCTTAAAATGAGGATAATACGTTATCAGTACAAAATATCTTATATACCTGGCCGGGCAGACACCTCCATTAGAGAACATGAAGAGATTTTTAAAGCTCTGAAATTGCATAATTCTGAGTTGTCTGGGAAACTAATGACGGATCATGTGAATAGCGTTTTGCAGTCAATATTGTCAAATTACAACCTGATGGTGATTTAAGTGTCGTTGAAAAACCATTCGGATGAAATATTGTCGATTCTAAGAGGTGCCTATGACATGCATGTACATTCAGCCCCAGATGTTCTAGGCAGGAGCGGAGATGACATCGAGTTTGCTGTTATGGCTAAGGAACATGGTATGGGTGGCTACGTTATAAAATCGCACTATGTCCCAACGGCAGATCGTGCTACTTTAGTTAATAAAATGGTACCCGGAGTTAAGATTTTTGGAAGTTTATGCTTAAACAATTCCGTAGGAGGGATAAATCCATTAGCAGTCGACATAGCTGGAAGACTTGGCTGCAAAGTAGTTTGGTTTCCGACAGTCGATTCACTTAATGAGTCCGAGAAAAAAGGGTTACAATCTAAGGATAAGCTTCCATTTTGGGCTAAAATGCAAGAAGAATTACAACGGGATGGCTTTCAGCTTAAACCTGTTAAAGTACTCGATGACAATGGTAAATTCACAAAAGATGTTTTTGAAGTACTGTACCGGATTCAGAAATACAAAATGATTCTTGCTACTGGCCATTTGGCTCCTAATGAATCAATCGCACTAATTAAGGAGGCAAAGGAAATAGGTATAGATAAGATAATAGTAACTCATCCCGAATTTCCGACAACAAATTTCACCTTGGAAGAGCAAAAAGAGCTAGCTAAAGAATCTGTATTCTTCGAACGGTGCTATACAACTCCAGCCACTGGAAAAACAACATGGGACCACGTGCTAAAGGAGGTAAATCTTACAGGATCAGAGAGAAATATTCTTTCAACGGACTTGGGTCAAAAAGGTGCAATTTATCCGACTGAAGGGCTCAAGGAATTTATACGTTTCTTTTTAGAAAATGGTTATAAGGCAGAGGATGTGAGAAACATGACTGTGCTAAATCAGAGGGAATTGATTGGTTAGGGTGATTAAGATGTCTAAAGACTCATTATTGGTGATAAGCGCTCATTCTGCTGATTATGTTTGGCGTGCAGGAGGTGTGATAGCAAAATACGTAAAGGAAGGTCACAGAGTGAAGGTAATCTGTCTATCATACGGGGAACGGGGTGAATCTGCAGAACTATGGAAAAAAGGATACAATCTTGATAAGATTAAAGAGATAAGACGAGAGGAAAGTGAAAATGCTGCAAAAACGTTGGGAACAGCAATTGAATTTTTTGATTGGGATGATTATCCACTAATCATTAACCATGAGAGATTAATGCAAATTGTTAGAACTATAAGGGATTTTAAACCAGATATAATCTTGACTCATGGTCCAAAAGACCCATTCAATGTTGACCATGTTACGACAGCAAATAATGTTCTAGAGGGGTCAATACTGTCAATAGCAAATGGAGTAATGCCAGACATTCCTGTGATTAAACAACCTAGGATTTTTGGATTTGAGCATCACCAATCAGAATTGTCAGAGTTTTATCCTGACGTCATAATTGATATTTCAGGGGTATTTGACCTGAAAAAACAAGCAATGGACTTTTTCCAGACACAAAAGCACTTAATTGACTATTATTCGATGCGCGCATCCATGAGAGGTAACCACGCAAGGAGAGTTTCCGGAAACGCAGGTTATTCGCATGCTGAAGCGTTTCTGAGATATTTTCCATACGTTGGAGGCGAATTTCCATGAAATATCAAATAACTAGAAAAATACCTCGATCCAGAGATGACAACGCAATATGTAAACGGTTGGCAGCTCTTGGCGTTGCAACTGTTTCTGAGGTTCAAAATAAGCAGGGGGTCTTGGACCCTGAAATAAGGCCAATTTTGAATGATGTGGCAGTATCAGGTACTGCCATTACAGTGAAGTGCTTTGATGCTGACAATTTAATGCTTCATGCCGCGATAGAGAACATCCAAAATGGTGACTTTTTAGTTGTATCCACGAACCAGGAAACTAGAAATGGATACTTTGGAGAATTAATGGCCACGGCATGCAAATCCAGAGGTGCGTCGGGTTTAGTAATTGATGGGGGAGTCAGGGATACAAGTGAACTGAAGAAAATCGGTTTTCCAGTTTGGTCAAGGTATATTTGCGTGACTGGAACGACAAAGAGCAATCCGGGTTGGGTTAACGAAAATATTGTGTGCGGGGGTGTCCTGGTTAAACCTGGCGATTACATTTTAGCTGATAATGATGGTGTTGTTGTCATCGACAGGGCGTCTGTCAATGAAGTTCTGAAAAGTGCCGAAGAAAGAAGGGATAAAGAAATGATTACAAGAAAAAGGCTACTGAGCGGTGAATCAAGCTTAGATATTTATGATCTTAGAAAAAAACTGGAAGCTATTGGAGTAAAATATGAAAATACTAAAGAAGAGGTGGTAAGATAAATGGATGAGTTTAAATTGCTTGATACAGCTAAATTTAATACTTTTCATAGAAAGTTAGTGTTTACCACAGGAGTGGGAGCGTTTACTGACTTGTACAATACTATAATCTATTCAGCAGCAGTTTATAGTATAATATTCTATTACCATACCAACTTAGTCTTCTATGGATTTGTCGGCTTCCTATTCTTTATTGGAGGCGTGATTGGTGCACTTACTTGGGGTATAATTGCTGACCTAATTGGTAGAAGAATTTCTTTCACACTTGATTTAGCATTGATGGCTATATTTGCTGTACTATCTGGTATTATTGCGACCCCTCTCGCATTAGCAATCTTTAGATTTATCATCGGTTTTGCTCTCGGGGGCGATTATCCGTCAGCCTTAACAATGTTGTCCGAGTTCTCTCCTTCAAAAATACGTGGAAGATTACTAACTCTATTTTGGACACTTTTTGCTGCTGGTGGCTTCACAGCTGGAATTGTCGGTTATCTTACCCTCATACACTTTGGGGTATCTGGTTTACAGATGAGAATTATCCTAGCTTCAGGAGCAGTACCTGCAGTCATCGGAATTGCAACTAGACTCTGGATTCCAGAATCCCCGAGATGGTTGGTGAAAAAGAAGAAGATGAAAAGGGCTTCCGAATCGCTAGCAAAAGCAACTGGTCTAGAAATTTCTGAAAACTATTTTGAGGGAATAGAAAGAGGTGAACATAAGAGAGCTGATTCGATAAAGCTCTTTTTTAACAGAAGGAATGCGTATATAAGTCTGGCCCTGGCAGTTGTGGTGCTGCTGCCAAATTTCATTCCCACGGCTTCAGCTTCATTTTCACCATATCTATTTTCTATTGTCGGAATATCAAAGATAAAGTCTGTATTGTATCTGTCATTTTTATTCGAGCTGCCCCTAATGATTTTCGGAGTAATAACAACTTATTTGGTTGAAAAATTAGGGCGTCTCAAAACTATGACTATGAATGCAATAATCATAGGAATAGCTGCCATAGCAATGTCGTTCCTTTTGACTAATAGTATTGGCTTAATAGTCACATTTGTCATAGCTGCTGGCACATCAATAATGTACTTTGGAATAGCCTATAGCTTAGCTGCTGAACTTTATCCAACTCAGATCAGAGGGGCAGGAGAAGGATATAATACTAGCTTAAGTAGACTCTCAGGTGCGCTGGCATATCTGTTAACACCATTCCTGGTGGCACTTTATGGAGAGAGCGGCCTATGGAAAATCTATGGGGCGCTGTCAATAATCGGAATCCTAATAGCGTTTTTAATGTTGAGAACCCATATGACTGTTGAAGGACGTACTCTGGAACAAATATCAGAGACTTCGGGTGTTAAAGCCGAGGAAGGTGAAATGTGAAATGCTAACAAAGGAAGAAAATAGGATACTAACTGAAGTTGGTCCCAACACTCCAGGCGGAGAACTTTTGAGAAGATATTGGCACCCAGTTTGTACTACAAAGCAAATGATGAATAGGACAACTATGAAATTAAGGATACTGGGGGAAGATCTGGTTTTATTCAAAACTGGTGAGGGAAAGTATGGTCTAGTGGAAGAACACTGCCCACACAGGGGAGTTTCTCTTGCGTATGGTTTTGTGGAAAATGACGGGATAAGATGTGCCTATCATGGTTGGAAATATTCTTTAAAGGGCCAATGTTTAGAACAACCATTTGAGCCTAAGGACAGTAAATACAAAGAGAATATACAAATAGCCAGTTATCAGGTTGTTGAAAAATATGGCTTAATATGGGCTTATATGGGACCATCACCTGCTCCACTGCTTCCAGCATGGGAATTTCTTGTAAGAAAAGACGGGCTTAGATTTTACGTAATATATGACTCCAATTACAATTGGCTTCAAGCAATGGAAAATTCTATGGATTCAACACACACCTACTTTTTGCATGGTGTAATGCTACGAAAAACAATGCCAGAAATATGGCAGGAAACCTATAAGGATATCTTGGACTATTACAATCGCCCAATTGAGAAATATGAATTTGTGCCATTTGAGTTTGGATTCAGGAGGAGACGTAAATATTCAGGGCAAAGAGGAAATCAAGAGGCTGGATATCCGCTCATCTTTCCTAATATTTCTGTTATTCCAATGTATACATACGAGGTTGTTTGGAGGGTGCCCATTGATGACTTCCATACAAAAGCTGTACACATGGAATTCTTACCTTCTATCGATGGAAAAACCTATGAACAGAGACCTGAATTAACCCCTGTTGAGGTAAATCCCCCTGTTTTGAAAGATGAAAAAGGTGAATACTTGATGAATTCCTTCCCTTCTACTGATTTGATGGCATTTGAAACCCAGGGAGCTATTTTTGACAGAACGCATGAACATCTAGCATCCTCAGATCGAGGTGTAGTTATGTTTCGAAAACTTTTGAAAGAACAAATCAACTTGATATCAGAGGGTAAAGATCCAATCGGAACAATTAGAGATCCATCCGTTAATGATTACATTAGGGTAGTAGATCCGGAAGATTATAAAATCAAGAGCAAGAATGCATTGGCGCGGGGATTACTTCAAAACTGGTTTTCCGAATTAAGTAAAGGTAAGATGCCTTTGTTAGATGAACACACTCAAGTTTTTGGGCAGCAAATATGAAAATCACATGGGATCAGCACAGCAACAAAACGGATCCGACCTCTTCTAACCTATTTTTTATAGTGATGCACAAGTCAGGAGGAGTCGATAGTCCGGATGTGGCAAAAATGTGGTTAGAAGTACCATCTAAAGCTGAGTTGTACGCTGAGGGTAACTGCGAAGAAGAATTGCTAGAAGCTTTTTCCAAGCTTTTAAAAGAGCATGCTTACGACTCTGAGGTTGAACTATATGCTGAAAGGGCTTATTGAAATGGTTAAGGTGAGTTTATGATTTATGATTTCCCTGAACGGTCCCATTATAACGTGCACAAAATGATTTTTGATTTGAGAAACTCTAGAATATTGCTATCCCAGTTCAAAAACAATAAGGATCAGGTAATGGATCAATATCAACTAACTAAAGAAGAAAAGATAATTTTGAACGAAGGAAACCCGATTGAGATGTATAAATTCGGAATATTCCCTTATTTATTGCATTACTACTGGACCGCAATAGTGCTAGGTGCAGAAAAGAATATCGATGATCTCATATTGTATAAAGAAGAATAAAATCTATAAGAAATGAAGGGAGAAAAGTGATATGTTATGGGTAAAATAGTTGGGTCATTTGCTTGTTCACACGCACCTCAGATTGTGTCTAAACCAAATATTACTGATATCTATCAGAAGCAGGTTGAGGAGGTGCAATTAGGACTAGAATCACTTGGTAAAAAAATAGAAAAATTGAACCCAGACACAGTTGTATTGATAGGGGCCGACCACTTGGAATCGTTCTTCTTCGATAATTATCCAATGATTCTTATTCCAGTTACAAACCAGGTTTCTGGGACTATGGGGAATGAGTCTTATACCTATGAAACTGATGAAGAATTATCCCGAAATCTCCTTTTCAACTTAGTAAATAGAGGTTTTGACGTTTCATTCGCTCAAAAATTCAAGTTGGATCATCCATTTTACTCGCCGCTTAAATTCATTTTTAAGGAATATACAAAACCTATAATACCCATCCACATAAACAGCAATGTACCTCCTATAATCAGCATAAAAAGGGCGTTTCTTTTTGGAAAAGAAATAAGAAATATTATCCAGAACAATTCAAACAAGAATGTTGTCGTTATAGGAACTGGCGGCTTATCGCACTATCCCGGAACCCCATTTTATGGAAAAGTAGATCTAGACTTTGATAATAAGCTGCTTAATAATATAGAGAACGGCTTAGTCAAAAAAATAATAAACTTAGAACCGGAAAAGGTTGAAAATGCAGGTAATCTTGAGCTGCGCACATGGGCAGCTGCAATGGGAGCAGCAGGAAAATTTAAGGGAGATGTTTTACTGCATGTTCCGACTTTTCATATCGATTATTCCATTGTATGGTTCAAAGAGGTGCCCTAATGAAAGTAGTGGTCACCGGAGCTAATGGTAAAATAGGAACCAGAGTAATGGAAATTCTAGCTAAAACCGGATACAATGTTATGGGAATAGATCGCGAGGTGTTCAATCTAAAGAACTATGAGCACAGAATTGTTGACCTCTTACACGAAGGGCAGGTGTACCAGACACTGAGTGATTCAGACGCTGTGATTCATCTTGCATCATTTCCGCGCCCCAATATAGTTCCGGATACGATAACTTTTCAAAACAATGTAAACTCTATTCATAACATTTTGAATTCTTGTTTCAATCTAAATATTCATAAGGTAATTATAGCATCCAGTATGGCTTCGTACGGGTTCAGATATTCTAATGGCAGAATAATACCCAAGTACTTCCCGGTCGATGAAGAACATCCATGTGATCCAGTTGATTCCTACGGGTTATCTAAGCTCGTAGGGGAGAAGATTGCTGATTCATTTGCACATCGTAGCAACATGAGTATTATAAGCCTCAGAATACCACAGGTTATTGTCGACTATGGTGATTTCGAACACCGATCCAAAAACCCAAGTTCTGGTAAAGATAGAATCTGGCTGTATATAGACATAAGGGATGTAGCAAAGGCATTCTTAAATGCTTTAGAATCTGCTGTTTTAGGTCACGAAATCATGAATATTTCAGCTGCAGATAGCGATCAACTAAAACCTAGTGCCGAGTTAATAAAAGAGTATTTTCCGAACTCTGAAATGCATAAAGAAATGTTGACAGGTAACGAATCACTATTGAACATACAGAAAGCCCGCAATTTGATTGGCTTCGTACCTGAGTTTAGTTGGAGGCGCATCTCTGGATTATGATTTTGCTTGTGTTTTTTTCCCTTTGAAGAACTTATCAGGAAAATATTTCTCCATCATATTGACATCTTTTGTAATTTACATTCCAAAGCCTTTCATCAGGCCGGTTAGGAAATACTTACCTATATTGTTTTGATTTATGTGTACGATTCCATCGATGATTAGTAATCAAGTGACCGAGTAGTCAAAATTTTGTAATGGTTCAAATATATTCCATGTTGGAACATTGTTGCATAACTCCATTAACCTATTGTATTCTCCCTCATCATGTTGTAATAGAGTACCTTCAGGCCAACCGCCTGGATCATGTAATCAGTTCTTCTCGCTCTGATTACCTCTCCCATGACTCTCTTGAGACCTGAAAAATATATCTCAACAGTCCATCTCTTTCCATATTCATGAATATTTTTCCACTGATCCTCTCCTATCTTCTTTATCTCCCTTGCTGTTTTTCCTCTGAGGGGAGATCCCCTTGATGATGTGCTGAAGTTCTTCCTCAAGGGAATAATGGCATCAGTGCCATTATTCCTGAGAAGATTGAATATGTTCCTTGAATCGTATGCCTTGTCAGCATACACTCTCTTTTCATGCCCTGATATAAGATTGTGGAACTGAGTGGCATCATGGCTGTGCTCCTTTGTGATGGAAATACGGGATGCCATTATCCTGTCGGTGTCAGCTGACACATGGAGCTTTATCCATCCTTTCCTTTTCTTTGCCCATTTATTGGATAACCAGTCCCCTCTGATTGTTGTCTTGAATCCTGTAGAGTCTATGGCAACAGAAGAGGATGGATTCATGATATCAGGCACTTTTATCTTCCTTATTCTTCTGAATATTGATGTGTATGAGATTCTCGGTATTCCTAGAATCCCTTGAAATATTCTAATGTAAGATTCCAGTGATCTGAAAGAAGCATTGAATACTGATCTGATCCTTGCCAGGATCTCGATTATCTTATCAGGAAGAATGAAAGGCCTCCCGTTCTTTCTTTCATTCTGATTCATCAGATCATCCCTGTAGTTTTCAATATCCCTGAGATCAAGGATATTTTTCCTCTGACATGGGATTCATTATAAAGGGGTCATATCCTTTTATTATGATCCTTTCCATGAGCAATTGGGTTGTTGTTCTGCACAACCAACACCCATCTTATTTTCAAGAAAAATTATTGCATGGGTTATGCAACAATCTTTCTCTGCCCCAAAACTTTCTATAAGAACGACTGCTCATAACTCATTCAGTGTCGAAAGACTTGTTAAAATTATATAAGTTGAATATGTTTTTCTAGCATGTGGAGGAGCAAGAATCTGATTGTTGCCTCTGAAATAATTTAAGAGATTATGAGCTTAACTTTTCGCCGCCATTCCAATTATTATTTCGCATAAGGGATTTCTTTAAAAAATTCTCGGTTATGAGAATTTTTTCGTCAACCACTGACAATAAGTGATCGGACATAGAAAAATGGGAATTCCTCTGAAAGTCAGAGTAGTAATATAGAATGGCCTTTATTCCGCTTTCCCTAATTTTTTTTATAATAGGGACGAAATCTGTGTCGCAGGTTAATAAAATAGCCGTACGAATCTTCCCATTACTAATCGCTAGATTCATCAAATCCATCGTTAACAAAGTATCAACTCCTTTCTGATGAAATTGACCATCGACGTTTTGTAATCTCCCTTCTCGTACATAGAAATCTGGGCACTTACTAAGAGACGCCATTACTCTATCATAACCACTTTTCCTCAGCGATTCTTCTTGAGTGGGTGGGTTAGACTGGAAAGGAGGGGCACAATAAAGGTATCTTTCTTTACACCAATACCTCAAATCCCTTGACATATTATTGGCAAGTTTAAAATAGTCAATTTTCAAATAATTTCCATCACCAAAGTGCTTAGATATCTTTGCTAAATATCCATCGTCAATGTAAACATTGCACTTTTGCATTAAAACCACAAAAAACTCATCCAATGTCCCTATCGGAACACTGGGGAACAT
The DNA here is from genome assembly GCA_021806345.1 of Thermoplasmata archaeon. Next base: position 11,028 of record JAJZXP010000344.1, read on the forward strand.
TGTTACCACACATCATTTCCATGATGCAATCGAATATTCATTAGATGTATTAAAATATTTTGTATTTGTCTCATTACAATTATCCATATAATAAATTGTATTAGAATAAATATTAACAGGTCAAATCGATCTAATCCTATTAAGATTTCATTAATAAGCCACCTGGCATTATTCATCATTTTGACATGGGGAGTAAGCTTCTTAAAAAATGATGGGAATGGAAAACTACTTTCTTCCCTTCCCTCTGAAAGATCTGTAGGCCGGATTGTTTGGGTTCATCTGGTTGCTCCTGTTGTTGGCATTCACCGTTGAATCCCTTGACGTTTGATTAAATGCATCCGACCTCTGGTCATTCGAAGAACGCTTCTTTTCTTCAGGCATTTTGCCTCGTACAATGATACAGTCGTTAGGTTTTAAATGTTCCAAACAAAGGCGCTATCTATTTCCATTTGATAAACAGGAGCCCCTAATATAAAGTCTGTAATTTTTTATCCAAGAAATTAACGTCAAACACAACAAGAAGACTAAACCGAAGGATGAAAAATGAGAATTTACCTATACCGTAGATTTTTAAGATTCTCGCATTTTTCTGTTGTTCCTCTTTATTTTCTTGACCTCATCAACTATGGAGGAGTTGTTAGTAAGTTTCCTGTCAAGTTCGTTTGCCTCTACCAGCATATTTAACTCTAATGCCGAATCCATTTGTTTAACGAAATCAAAATCTTTCCTGTAATTCCTTACGAGATTCTCAAAGGGTAATGAATTATCTATATTGTTAGCATTAATCCAAGATATGAAATCATTCCTAATGTCTTCCTTCTCAGGTCTCACGTAGGAATACATTGGGTGATGGTAAATTCTAGGCAAGATTGTTTGAGCGGGCCCATTTTGATTCTGAGAATCTCTTGTAATCTTCATTTTAACACTATGTCTGGGACCATAAGAGCTAAAACCATTGTCAAACTGAAGGATATTTGTAGCAGGGACACTAACTTTCCTACCTCTGTATGGTTTAGCATCAAAGGAATACAACATAAACTCTTCACCATGTTTTTGAATAAGATTGTACGAGCCCGAATCTCCAAAACCTATAAGAGACCTCAACTGAAGATACATATCACTATTTGTTTTTCCAGCTTCATCGATGGCAGAAAATGGCGTTTTGAAGTCTTTATAAAGTCCTAGTAACTCTGGAATCTGGGTCATTGTAATATTAAAAGGAAGCATAATTCCAACTTCATCTCGTTCGCCAGCAATAATTTCAAGGAAATTTCTGGTAAAATCAAAATATGTATCCTTTTCTACAGGTGAGTCTATTGATATCCTTCCCTTCTCTGATAGATGGTACCGATAGAGAAGGGGAGTTATTACCAAGCTGTTCTCTGGAGCTGAGAGAAGACTATTTATGTATTCGATGTGTTTAACTGAAATAGACTCATCCGATCTAAGTAATATTTTGAAAAATGTAAATAAATTCCCATTTTCCCGACTAACCATGTTTCTATCAACGAACATTCTCTGGTTTTCCCGGACGCTATCTATTGAAAGCAACTCTTCTAGAGTTATATGGACATAACTTTCGATGAAGGGGTGATAATCAAATTGCCTTCTTATGTTAGAATGTATACGCCCGAAATTGTCCAATCCGGGCAAAGGTCTATGAAACTGGCCAGTTCCAATTCTAAATTTAGTCAATCGGTAATAATTGTCATTTTCAGTATATTCGTTATCCAACTTAACATCCAAATTATTTCCCCCCTTACCTCTTCCTTGTTCTAACTAATATTAATTCCCCTTTAATCTGGTCATAATGCCAGCACTGGGGATCTTTTAAAAATTTTGGAATTAGGATTGGTTTGCAGTGTTCAAGTGTAACTGGGACAGGTAAATTCGGCAATTTAAGAATAAAAGTAGGCTGAAACATTTAGTTAATCTCCCAGTATGATTAACTTGTTACCTTCTCTCTTAATCTTTATATCATTTCCTTTGTCTGACCTGACGCTTAAGATCTGGTCTTCCTTAAAATCGTTTACATTTAATTTAAAACTCTCCAATTTATCTGATGTCACCTTTTCTGAAATCGTGGATTGTGCCGCATAGTCCGGATATAGGTTGTAGGTCAGGTATAGTATGTCATTCACATCTAAATTTTTCAATGTTTCATTAAGCTCTTGAATTTTGTTGAATATAGGCTTGCTTTCTTGGTCGTTTCGGAGTTCTTTGACCAGTCTTTTGCCATCTTCGGATAATTCGTTATTTGATTTCACTAAATTGTAATCCTGCAAACCATCTATTATTTCGTCAGCATACTCGTTATATGGGCCCATTTTGTACGGCTCAAATGTACTATTAAGATCTTCAAGGATATCAGGTAGAGATTTTGTCAAAAGGAAAAGAAATTTCTCAAAGTATATTCGATAGCGTGAATTTTTCTTATCCAGCGATGCCAAAGACAATAGTATCGCTTTTTGATCTATTGTGAGGTCATCCTTGTGAACCACTAATGTACCACCATTTTATATCAATAATCTTAAAATATATTTTAATTTTCTTAGGGGTTCAGGATACAGTCTTAAAGAGGTAAACCTGGTACTAGATTTCAGAATGGCTCAAACCTCAAAGCTTGTTCGATACCTCATTAATCAGCCACCTAGCATTATTCATCACACGATCAAGGTTCTCCTTTCCAAGCCCCTTTCCATTCTTCTTGGCATCATCAAGCCATCCATTTATATAGGCAGCTGAGTCCTCTCTGAAGTCAAAGCCGAAGTGAGCTCCAACAAGGTAAGTTGACAGTTCCGCTTCAGATTCAGCAAGTCCTCTTGGAAGGTCTTTCCTGTATAGGTGTTCCAGCCTTGCATGGGACATTTCATGAATCAGGGTATGCAGCACATTTACATCTTCACCCGGGATCTTCATAACTACTATCTTCTGCCCTTCACCAGAGTGTGCTGTGTATCCTCTTGCCCCATTGTCAATGGTGGATTCCTCAACCGTATAATGCTCTCTTGCAATCTTTTTCAGAGTGTTGTACAGAGATGCGGCCTTAATGTCCTCTTCAACCGGCTTTGCCTTTCCAGGTATCGGTGCGGTCTGTGAAATGTCATATACCTTACCTGTGCTGAAGACCTTGGTAAAGCCTCCGCCGGAAAGGTTGAACTTACCCCTGACAAGTTCCTCTATAGCCTCATCACTCAGCCCCTCTTTCCTCTTCTTCTCGATGAAGTCCTTTACCTTTCCAGGGCCATCTTTATGTGCAATGTCAAAGGGATAGAAGATACTTATTGCAAATTCATTGTCCAGTCCCTCTATTCCAGAATATTCCTATACATTT
>JAJZXP010000407.1 GCA_021806345.1 Thermoplasmata archaeon
GACTTGTTGTGACCATAATGATGGACATAAATGAAGAGTGGATCACCGGAAGAAAGTATATGAACATGGAGGTAGATTAGGGTTGTACCGGATCTTTTCGAAATTACAGCAATTCATGTACACTATCTCCAATAATGTAAATGAAACTTATCAAGCAGAAAAGCAATGCAGATATGTCTATTTAAAATAGTTTTTTAATGAGTTATTACATATTTCTGAGAAATATTTATTCAAAACATTTTTATGTATCTCGGGTGAAAAATTTTTTTGAAATGTTAGATAAGAATTCATAGATACTTTTTCAACCACCCCATAATCATCATTCAAGTAATCAATTCTTTTGGCGAATTCTTCGGGAGAATCATTCAAAAACACATTTTTTTCATCTTGCATTATATGATCAATAGGATTTATTAATGAATTCGTAGTGAGAACTGCTTTTCCATTAGAAAACGCTCTGATTAATTTCATCTGTATTCCATGGCTCTCGATAAGAGGCATTATCACAAGATAAGAATTACGTAGAATTTCTATAAATGATTGAAATTTGACTTTTCCAAAAATCTTAAAATTTTCACGATGTAAATTTTGAAAATTTTCTGATCCAGTTACAATAAAATTTATTTTTGGATACTTTTTTGAAATAATATATATGAACTTTACAGCTCTATCAGCGTCTATTCCTTGCGATGAATAAAATAAAAAATATTTTTTAGGTAATTTGTTAGATAAATCACAATTATCTCTTAGATTATTTGTGTTATTCTCTCGGTACAAAAACGGTAGTATATAAGAAACTTTGCTTTCATGAAGATATCTGGATATTTTATTAGCGTCGCCTTGAGTATGGGTATATATGAAATCAGAATGTGCACTATTCATGGCTTCAAATTTCGTTACCTGATTATCTATGATTGTGTGTAATTTTTGGTATGGTAAATATTTTTCATCTAAGAAATCCAACCATTTTTTAAAATTGTGTGTTCTATAAGGGAGGCCAACCCAATCCAATCTATCAACAAGGGGAATGCCATATTTTTTCGCGACATATTCGCCTATTGTGTTTGAATCCGGGCCATTTTTCAAAACTAAATCATAACGTTCAAATTCAGAAACTCGATCCGCTTTTATTCCATGATGTAGAATCGTTTTCATTTGCATTACACCTAAGGTAGAAAGAGCTTTTTTTAATGGAACAAAATTTTCACTGTTTTTTAGCATTACTTTGTCTCCACCACTTTTAAAATGTTTCTCATTAAGATTATTCTCGTAGTAGGTATAGCTATCTTCTGGTCCCCATGAAACAACGGTGATTTTGTTTCCCAGAGATGATAGTTGTCTAATGGTTGAAAGAAGATACTCTCTATGCCCACCATATGTAGGAAAAAGAGCTTCTCTTGAAACTACTAGTATGTTCATACGATAAAAACCGCCATAAATTGTTTAAGAGATTGATGATGCATATATATATCCAATTCTATTTTTTTTGTTTTTCCAACTAAGTTTTAGAACTTCTGAAATTCTAACACCATCTAATTTCACCGAAAATCCACAATCCATTAATTTTGAAATTAAAGAGTATGGGTAGTCATGATACTCTAGGATTATTTCTTTGAAAACCGATAAAGTTGATGTATCACTGTTTAAAAAAGAATCAAATTCGCACCCTTCACAATCCATCTTCAACACTAAATCGACCATTGGGTTATCAATTTCTGAAATGAGTTTTTCCAGAGTGTAAACACTTATTTCTTTTCCATCTTCTATATTTTCCGCTTTTAAACCAGTCACATCCACTTCATTGTCTTGTATTTTTATTGTATTTATTTTGTTTCCTAAGGCAACATTTAATGTTTCTATTTTATCTTCCATTTTATTGATTTTTATGTTTTTAACCAAATATTTAAAAACAAAAGGAGACGGCTCAACAGCTAAAACCTTTTTAGCACCTTTCATTGAGAAATAAATCGAAGAGTCTCCTATATTTGCACCTATATCTATTACATTTCTTTCAACAACGTTCAGGAAAGAGTATGACTGAAATCCAAAGGTATCTGCAATGTCATTGTTATAGTAAGTTCCATAAAAATTTAGAAATTTGCCATAAAAGTTAAAAACCATTAAATCATTATATCTATCATATGAAAAATTGATTCCAGTAGAGGCAACGTGAACAAATCCCGCATTGAGGGCTATAGTTTCGAAACCGTTTTTAAAAATAATTTTAATAGGAAATTTTTTAAAAAAAAGTTTCAACACAACTTCTATATAATTCTTGAAAGTAGTTCGGTATCTAAAAAATCCTCTTAAGGGTGGCACAACACATCAATACTTAAAAGTTCTTAATTTTTTGCTTGTTGAGGCACTTAATGTTTTAGTTGAATCTATTTATATCCTTGAATAATATTGGAAAACAAATGTTTAGATTTTTGGAGGAAATCAAGATACAGTGGTGCCTGCTTATTAGGAGAGGAGAAACATTTCAAGTTTCCCATCTTTAACTTCAGCAATTAATTTATTGTTTTTTCATTTATACATTACGACTTAAGTGATTAAGCATAGACTTCTCAGTTCCCCCATTACTCCTGGTATATTTCCCAAATTCTCTTTCATGTGCATTCCTGAGGTCATTCAACTTCTGAAAGTATCTGTTGCGCGTTGCATGGGTCTTTGTCATTTTCCACACCCTCTCGATGGGATTCAGTTCGGGTGAGTATGGAGGCATGAACTGCAGGTTCATTCCAGCCAGGAATGCGCAATCCGTGACGATGCTTGCAGGTGGTACAGCGCATTGTCCATTACGATGGCACTGTTGGGAATATTCTATGCACAATGCACAGGAATTTGAGGAATGTCACGACATTGTATCTGTCTGTGAACTTTGTGACCAGCTTTCCGGCAGCTGTATTGACAGCACCAAACACACTGATCCCTTTTCTGCTTGGTTCCTGTAATATGACAGGGCATGATCCACAGGTGGGTACCATGTCCTGATATTGGTGCCATGTTGTTAGAAATGGTACTCTTCAATGAAGATAATGGTTCTTTCATCCTCCGGGAGACTCAGGAGTTTTTTTAAATTTCTCCTTCTCGGAAGAATCACCCTTCGCCATCATCGGGCAAGATTACCTCAATCTGAAACCAAGTTTCCGAAATATCCTCTGGCACTGCCTTGTACCTAGGTCTATGTAGTATTTCACACTGAGTTGGTGGCTGAGAAGTTTTCCGTCCCAGAGGTTCTGGGAATATCCCAGATCCATGGATATGCTGTTCATGATGCCTGATAATCTGGTAGGCCTTCCCGACACCCTGAGACTATCAAAACCATCCTTCAGGAATATGTTGACCCAGTTCTTGGCCTGTCACCCATGACATCATACACCCTGTACAGACTCATGCCATTACCCACAAGCAGGATTCCATGTAGCCTGTAGTCATACTTTGATTCGTCGCTGCGTCTTATCTCTCCTATTATTTCCTCTTTCTTGTCTTCCAGAATTGCAAGCTTTTTTACGGTATAAATGATGAGAAAATGTATTTAAACTATGCGTAACAAGTTATGACGCTATGTGTAAACGCATTTGCACTCCGAGTCTTTCCATTGATGGAAAAATAACGAATTTTGACTCTTTTAGATATTATAAAAATCTTCATTGCTCACTTTGCCTAAGATTTTAAGATTTGGTGTACAGTATATCTACACAAATTCATCAAAATCTCCAGTCACAAAAATGTTCAGACTGTTTAATCCTTTAGCTATTTTATAGAGATATCTTAATGAAAGCAAAGATGAGAAATTCTTTTATGCAAAATAGAGGCAGAAATTTCCGAAATTCTCATCACTATGAATGTCCTGCAGTTGTTCTGTATACAGAAATGGAAAAACCCAATTTACTTCAATATTGTGTTTTAGTTTTTGATCTCATCGCAATTCACTTTTGATGGTACATAAACTTTTCCACTATGAATTGATGAAATCTCCATCTTTTTGATCTTATAATTTATGGTGGGTTTTATTCTATGATCGAAAAACATGCCTAACAACTCTTTTTCTCCTAAGAAATCTAACCATTCTTTCCTATTATCCAAATTCATAGGGAGACCAAACCAATTAAGTCTCTCAATAACTGGAATACTAGTCTGAATCGACATCTTTAAAGGTATCTTGAAGCTATTTGGTCCGTTTTTCAATTTGACATCATAATCTTCCCATAATTCCTGAATTTTTTTGATCCTTTTGTCAGGTGAATTATATCTTAATGCCATGGTATTGTGCCACAACGAGTTTTGAGGCTATACTAGCAGGGAACGAATAGTAATTTACATCGTGAATCTTCACCCCTCGCACGTTTTTGTTAATTTCAAAATTAAAGTGCCTTAATTGGATTCCATTAATATTGACGCTATAATCTTCTTATGGACCCCAACTTATGACAGTACATTTGTGACCATCCATATTGAGAGTCTGCAAAAAAGACATTAAATATTCCTAATGTCCACCAAATACTGGTAATGGAGACTCATGAGAAAAAATAATGAATTTCATTATCAATTCCCTCCCTACTTTTTAGTATAAGAAGAATCATAGCGATCATTTCAATCTTTTCCAAGGAGTTCAATTGTTTCCATAAGATCTATAAACTCCACTTTATATTCTTCCTTCTTTATTGGTTTCTCCTTCTTTTCAAATGACTCAACATTTCCATTTTTCATATTTAGAACCAGTTTAAAATCGTCTTTGAAAATTGCTCTTCTTTGTGAATTCATGTTACTTAGTCTCTGTGATGCCTCTTTATTTTTTACTATTAGTGACTTAGGAACCTTCCCTGAACCGTCAGCTTCAGAAATTATGAAAGGGAAGTCAGGAGCAATAATCTCGCCATCGCAAGCTATGGACTTTATTAAATCAAATAACCCTATATTGCTAAATAATTGATTAACTATTTGACACTTGGGATTGGAAGTAGCTCTTTTTAGTATCAATGGTACATTAATGAGTTCATTATACAGATATGTTGAGTGGCCATAAAAGCCATTTTCAAATAAGGACTGTCCATGATCTGAGGTGATCATTAATGTCGTTTCTTCAAATATACCACTCTTCTTAAGAAACCTAATTACCTCACCAATTTCCCAGTCAACGTTCTTTGATTCCAAATAATACGAATTTCGAACTTCGTTTATCGTTCTTTTTGTGGGAGTAAAAATGCCCAAAGAATATTCTTGCTCCTTTTGAGGGTTAAAATTTTTAACATAGGGTTCGTGAAATTCCATGAAATTTATAAAAAGAAAGAATGGTTGAGAAAACGAAGTTCGGTGTAAGGTGTCGATAATGGTTTTTCCAGATTTGTTTAAAGGAAAATTATAATTTTTATGAGATTGTTCTACCTCTTTACGCATTTTTAGGTAATTGCTTACATATGAGAATGATTCCTTAGGATTTCCGTTCATTATAAGATTTTTCAATATCTCTCCGTGTGTTTCGCCAAATCTTTCGCTGAACTTGCTTAGCAACAGACTCCAATTATTGTTCAATGTAAAATTCCCCATTGGATCAAAAAAGGTAAAAGCGTCAAAACCACGGTCAAATCCGCTTCCAGGAATTATTCCCATATTAGCGGACATTCCATATGTAGTATATCCTTGTTTTTTCAAAACCTCAGCTATAGTCACGCCAGGATAATTGTTCATAAGCCTAGATGTCGAAGAGAAATCCCTGTTCTCATTCTTAAAATGTATGTGATGTTCCATTGGATATTTTCCTGTGAACATAGAAGCGTGTGAAGGCACTGTCCATGGTGCTGATGTAATATTATTTGTAAAGACCATTGATTCCTTTGAAAGTTGTTCAATATTTGGCGTGTTCAATCTTTTATTATATGGGGAAATGGCATCCTTTCGCATAGTATCAAGTACAATCAGTACAATATTGTTTGTATTTGGCATGAGTGATTACATGTATCCAAGTTTCCTAAGTCTTTCCATCATGTTTTCTTTGTCCTGAGCTCTACCTGCCCGTTCAGCAGTGGTATCTAAATCCTGTTCCCATGCAGGTAAGTCGGATGTTTTCTTTGAATCGTTTTTACCATCTATTGATCTATATCCTTTTTCATATAGGGGATGATAAGGGATTTTGTTAGAGAAAGTATATTCCCAGATATCTTTTTCAGAAAATGTCAAAACGGGATGAATTCTATAATGTGCAGGCTCTTCTCGAATGCTGATGAATCTTTCGGACGATCTGGCTTTATTTTCATCTCTCCTTACACCTACAAGAAGGGCGTCGAACCTGTATACCCTTATAACATCATTCATAGGGACAGTCTTAAGAAGATGATTTCCTACTTCCGTTTCCAACGAGTATGGAATCCTATTTCCTGAAAAACCAAGTCTTTTTATCTCAGCCTTATTTTTATCATTTAGGGCTTCTACGTTTACGTAACCATCAACAACGTTTTTAAGAAAATCATCATTTCTTGCAGTAAGAACTTTAAACTTCCATTGGTCAGAAATTTTACTGATCATGTCAATTGTTTCCTCATAGTGTTCTCCATGGTCAATAAAAATTGCCGGTGGCAACTTTTTCCCGATATTATCGCAAATTTCTTTGCATATGTGAAGCATTACAGTACTATCCTTTCCAGCACTCCAGACAACTGCTGGATTCCTAAACCTAGTAACGCTTTCCTTTGACACTATCCTCGCAATCTCTAACTTTGAATTGTGGCTTAAGTAGTCCTTCGGCTCTATATCATCCATTTCAGTCAATTCATAGATATAGTTCTCATTTAAAATTTTTGTGTTGTCTGTAATCTTTCAAATTTACTTTGAATGAATTCTCCTACAATATTCCATTACGCATGGGTAAGGATCCGAAGGGATCGAAATAAAACCTCTGAAATTTAGGCTTGTAATGTAACTTGGCAGCTTGGAGACCATCGCCTTGTTTCAACAATTCTTAGAAAAAACCATAATTCCATGTTATTTTAGATGTCATTGATCAATATGCGACAATTCTTTAAATAAGGTTCTATGAGGTAGTTCCGCGTAAATATAGAATTCTATTTATGATAAAACATTAGTATCTTGTTCTTTTTTCCTTCTGGCAATAAATAGTAAGTCATCACACAACGAAGTGGGTAGAATTCTAATTAGAGGAAGCATCTGTGTAGTGGAAAAATTATTGATTCCTGCAGTTAAAACCACTTCAAAATATGGTTCAAGAAAAAATTCAACTTCATACATCGCATATTCTCTTACGTGGCCATGTTCACCAAAAGGTCCCTTTATGATAGTTTTTTTGAGCAGTGTTATTCTTTCCAAGTAAAACAGTTTTTCTTCTAACAAATGAAACAGCATTTGGCACCGATACAATTAAAAAGTCGCCAGGGTTAATTAGTTTTGCAAGATTCTAAAATAATGTATCGTAATTAGCAAAAATATGCTCAATTACCTCTGTGCATATTATTAAATCAAAGGTCCATTGAACTTTTCAATCAGATCAAAAATAAAAAAACTCAGTGAACTTAACTCAACATTTCTTTGGAGAAAAGACACCTTCGGGATTATAATGGTAAATCTCCATTACATTTTTGATTATTTGATTAAAAGATGAGTATCATATATTTCCTATTGTAATTTTAGAAAATCCATCTTCGTAAAATCTCTTCTTAATACTTCGATTGATTTGAATACTCTAAATTGGTTATCTAAAATGTATTTTTGTTCGGGAATATAGTCACTCTTATAATCTCTATCATTATATATAAATATTTTCTAAGTAATTTCTCCAGAATCGATTGAGAATTTTTCCAACCTTTTTATCATCTTCTCTATACACGATTCTCTAAAGTGGTATTAATGAAATATGCTATTTATATGGCAGAAACTAATCGAGTATGTCGAGGTAAATAAATAACTAATAAATACGAGTTTGAAGTTGAAATTTCTTCATTCAATCCAGTGATACTGTGAATGAAGCGTTTTCCCGCAAAACAAAAGATCTCTGCTAATGTAAATGGAACACAGCACAAAATATTAAAAAAGGGAATGTTTGTACGGTAAGAGTTAAGAATGATACAAAGTTGATCTTTTTTTTCATGTGCAATGTATAATCTTAACAAATTTCATGATAGAATTTAATTCCACACTCGGAAACTAAATTTTGAGAGCAATTAAAGTATGTTTTGAATTATAGAGAAAAATGCAATCTTAGGAAAAGGAGAAACAAGACGTTATAAAAGGGTAAAATCTGATTATCTTCCCTCAAAAAGGAAAATAAAGACTTCCATTATTCATCATTTTAATTAGTTTTTTTGCTCGAAAATAAAAATATATTTTTCAATGTCGGATGATCACTCCAATGAAGAATTAATATTTATTCTCTATTTATAGTACATCAAAACATGGCTTAGTTTTTAGAATTTAGAAGATCTTAGGTTATTTCCTCTACCAAGCAAGGTAAATATCTTCGGTTACGGAAAGATATATCATAAATCGATACCAATACCCAAGAAAAATATGCTTTCAGGCAATTGCATTGCCTGAAAAAAGGTATACATTTCCTGGTGTGAATCATCATAAGGCTCGAAAATTACTACATTCGATTTATATCGGAATGTACAAACTAAATGAGGAAGAGGTAGATTTTAGCAAAGATAAGTATTAAGCTTCCCAAAGGAAGACAGAGTAAACTTTGAGATCAACATGCGCATGTACACGGCAGCACAATTATCTAATGCACATAAGCCAGTGTCCTGTAAGGGATTATGAGAATTATCGACAAAACGACACTGTCCCGAAGCTTATCCCATGAACAAATATTATTAGCTTCTGTGGCTATTTCCAAAGGATGGCATCGGAAAGAATGATAAATCCTATCATAATATGTAATATTCTAAACCACGGGTACACATATGATGAGTGGAGCACATCATTCATAATTGGGATGTCGAAGATAACATGGGTTAAGAATATTACATTAATTGTATCTCCTTCTAATGGTGGAGATAGTATAATTCTTCCAAAAAAATGCAAAGTACTTGAGATCATGGATTATAAGAAACCAATAAGCATGAGTAGACTCGTATCAAAAATAAAAAAAATTCAAGGGGACCCGGTCATAGTTATTTACGGGCCAACCGCATTTGGGAACAAAAGTCTCTCAAATTTAGTCGGAATGCTTCTTCCACTTCTCATCAGTAAAATAGCACATAAAAATGTTAAGATCATAAACCAAGGTAGCGTATACACTCACGATGCAGAATCACTTGGGTACAACACGCTTTTTGACAAATTGAGAAAGGGCTCAGTTGGGATAATCGAAAAATTTGTGTATGCAAGAATTAAAACGTATTTTCAACTTGATTATTATGGAAATTTGGTTTCAAAAAAAATTGGAAAAAAATGCGTTGCAGGCGTGATAAAGAGCGACTATATAGATCCAATCGCCACCTTAAGCATTAATGGAATGGATAGTCTTGAACATATTTCCAGAAACAAAAAAGGTGCTAAAATAAATATACTTTTGCACGGATTCTGGGGTCCCCAGAAAGATCCAAAAGTTGCACTTGAAGCAATAAGTAAATTGAAAAAAAATTATTTGAATATATGTTTAACAGTTAGCGGTGGAATAAATAACCACTTTCCAGGATACGAAGTGCATTTTAATAATTTATTACTAAAATACGATTGTATTATTGATAAATATCTAGGGTACGTTAATGAAAAAGACCTTGTGTCGTTATTCCTCAATAATGAGATAGTATTGATGCCTTACAGGGTGTCAGGTGGGCAATCCGGAGTGCTTGAAATGGCTTCATTTTTTGAGAACATAGTTGTTTGCACAGATCTTCCAGAATTCAGAGAGGAGAGAAAAAGCGACCTGATCATTTTGACTGATTTGTCAAATTTTGATCAATCCATCCAAATGGCCATTGAAAGAATAGATCAGATTCCTCAAACTATTTCTGTAAGTGATAAAATAAATCTGGTCATTAAAAATATAACTGATTTCCTACTTGATTAAGTTGAATTAGATTCCTCGTCATCAAGAATTTCACTACCAACAAAAAGTTTTGTTAACTTTTCCATAAAAGGGTGATTTTTGGTAACTATTGAATATATCAAACATCTAGCTTCTGAGGTAAATGGTCTATTAATTATTGAACACATCATATACACTATTAAACCGATTACTATAGAAAAAATTAGTGCATAAAAATCGGAATGAAAAAACTCACTCGTAAAGAAAACTGCGATTGCCATTACTATTACATTGAACCACATACGAATATATGGGTGCAAGGGAAGTTTGCTAGGGAAAATTGAGTTTACGGCGATAATTCTTGGCACTGTACTTAAAGCCCACGCAGAAATGCTAGCAGACACAGCACCGTATAGACCAAATGGAGGTATCAATAGAAGTGATATAAGAACATTTGCTATGAATGCTGCCACAGCAGAGAAAAAATAAATATCTGTCCTTTTCACGCCTAAGAGTATTGAAGAAACAATGGGTCGAAATGAAAAGAAAGAATATGAGAAAACCATAATCTGGAGTATCAAAAAATTGTTGGCATAAACTCCTCCAACCAGGACTGAAAGCAGTGGTCTTGAAAGTAAGGCGGCCCCTATTGATGCAGGCAAGGCAATGAAGTAAAACATTTCAAGTGAACCTTGAGTGTATTTTTTAAGTTTTCCTTTTTGAGAAGATCCAAAATTCTCCGAAATCTTCGGAAGAAGAAAGAAAGAGAAGGGGGACGTTAATGCAGTTACAATCGTAGCTATTGCTAACGAATAAGTATATATTGCCGTTAGAGTTAAATTAGTAAGTGCAGGAAGAATTATGCGATCGACTGTTCCCATTAGCGTAGTAAAAAGAGAGCCTAGAAATACGGGAGTTACATATGCAAGAATTTTTCTATTCAAGTCATTCTCTGGAGTTTTTCGCGACAGATCTGTCATTAGAACAAAAAACAATGTAATAATCAGTGAAATTCCAGCTCCAATGGAAAAGCTCATAGCTATAAATTCAATTGAAAGTTTGAAAAAACTCATTATTGTGGGCAATCCAAAAGTTAATCCTGAGTATATAATATTGGAAATAGCTGCAAGTTTAAAGGATTGAATACCCTGTAAGATTGAAACAAGGAAACCAATACTTATGGATTCTGCAACATAAACTCCCAAAAGAATTACAACAGTTTTGTACTGGGATGAGTGAAAAAATACATCAGAAATTATAGAAGAAAGGGCCACAATGAATGTGAAGGACGTGACAGTCAAGACAGCAGGCAAAACAATAAACATGCGAGGAAGAAAATATTCACCGAGTTCGCCCTTAAAAAATGAAATAAAATGTGTCAATCCTACATCAAGATTTAGAGAAAACGCAACGACGAAGATGCTACCAAAACTGAGAAAAAGTGATATACCCCCAACCTCTGTGACCGGTAATGTTCTTGCAATGACAAGGAAAAAAATAATGCTGAAAGTGGTTTGTAAAAAGAAAGCAAGGGAAACTATTGAAACGGTTCTAAATGAACTCATTCGAAAAGTTCACCCAGTGGTCAGAATCTTAAGTGATTCATTTAGATGTTCGGAAATTATCCTAATGTCATCTTCTTTCAAACTATTATACACTGGTAGGCTTATTCCATGAAATGAAATATAGTTGGAATTGGTGAAAACACCATTATTTTTGTAAGGGGGCATTTCATTTAATGGATAGAAAACCGGTCTTGTTTCAATTCCATGTTGGTTCATTTTGTCCATGAGGGAATCTTTCGCAGTTCTATTCGATAAGTTTTTGATAATGAATGTTGGAAGCCAGTATACATTAAGGGCCCAAGGCATTTCCACTTGTAGCTCGACACTTTTGTCAAGGAAATCTGCATATTTCCTAGCGATCCATCTCCTCTTTTCTATCTTCTCCGAGATAGTTTCAAGTTGTGCCACCCCAATTGCAGCCTGAAGGTTTGTAATTCTATAATTATACCCTACCTCATCGTGCCAATATCTCTTTGAAGGAAGCATCCCATGGTCTCTTAGCATTCTCAACTTGTCTGCAAGAGATTGATCATTTGTAACAATCATTCCACCTTCACCTGTAGTAACGATTTTATTACCATAGAAGGAAAAACATCCAATATCTCCTATTGAACCAACTTTTTTGTCTCTAAACATTGCACCATGAGCTTCTGCGGCATCTTCTATTACTTTCAAACCGTGCTTCTTAGCTATTTTCATAATAGAATCCATGTCAGCTGGATGACCGTAAAGATGCACAACAATAATTGCCTTTGTCTTCTCCGTTATGCACTCCTCAATCCTAATTGGATCAATGCACCAGTATCTCTTATCCACATCTACAAGAATTGGCTTTGCATGCTCATACAAAACAGCATTGGCAGGTGACGCAAATGTAAGGTTAGGGACAAGTACTTCATCCCCTGCTCCTATTCCCAATGCACGAATAGCAAGATGCAGTGCTGTTGTGCCATTTGAACAACTCACTGCAAATTTTGTTTCAACGAAATTGGCAAAATTTTCTTCAAATTTTTGAATATACTTTCCCTTAGAACTGATCCATCCAGAATCGAATGCATCAATCAGATAGTTGCGCTCATTTCCAGTCAAGTCAGGTTCTGCCATATGGTAAATGATCTTATCTTCCATTGTCACCATTCCTCAAAACTAATTCACGTTCGCTT
Source organism: Thermoplasmata archaeon (assembly GCA_021806345.1). The sequence goes on from JAJZXP010000407.1 coordinate 12,714, forward strand.
GGATAATTTGGAGCGTCCCATGGAAAAGTTTTTCCTTCCAGCACCATTTTCCATCTTTCAATTTCTTTATCCACCATCAACTTGACTAATTCGCTAAATGTGATCTTAGGGGTCCAGTTACAGGCATCTTTCACTTTAGAAAAATTCCCCTTTAAAGAAGGCAGGTCTAATGGTCTTAGAAGACTCTTATCAATAACCAAGTAGTCTTCAAAATTTAACCCAGCCTGGTTGCATGCTTCGTTCAGGAATTCTTTTACAGAATGTGTCTCGCCAGTGGCAACAACAAAATCATCTGGTTTTTCATATTGCAATATTTTCCACATTGCTTCAACGTATTCAGGAGCATAACCCCAATCTCTTTGTGCTTCCAGATTTCCAAGTGTAATTTTATCAGAAATTCCAAGTTTGATTTTCGCGACACTATTTGAAATTTTTCTTGTTACAAATTCAAGCCCTCTCAATGGTGATTCATGATTAAAAAGTATACCATTTGACGCGAAAATTCCGTACCCGTCTCTGTAAATCTTTGAAACCCAAAATCCATAAAGCTTGGCAGCTGCATAAGGACTCATTGGTTGGAATACATCGTTTTCACTCAAAGACTTTCCATTAATTATACCTGAATATCCATAAAGTTCACTGGTTCCTGCAAAATAGAAACGAATATCTCTATTAAATAGTTTTATAGTTTCTAATATAGAAACGACAGAAAGTCCAGTAATTTCACCGGTAGAATGTGGTGTCTGAAAACTAGACTCCACAAAAGATTGGGCTGCAAGATGGTACACTTCGTCAGGTTTTGATATATAGAGGGCGTTCTGAATAGAAGACTGGTCAGTCATATCGGTTGAGATCAACTTCACTCTATGAAAAATATCAAGATACTGTAATCTCCAGAAGTTTGGAGAACTTATTCTTCTATAAGTTCCAAACACTTCATATCCTTTATCTAGAAGAAATTTTGCAAGGTATGATCCGTCTTGGCCTGTGATGCCTGTTATAAGTGCCCTTTTCATTAGACCATTATACTATTTATATTTAATAATTATTCGTCTTGTAATTAGATTTCGACTACGGGGGAATTTTTTCTTTATTCCACTTGTTTCAAATATTGAATCGATAATTATCAATAGCATTTCTCATAAGTCAAATTAAAAGTTCCGGGTTTATCATCCCATTATTTTACCTCATCAACCAATTTTTATTGGTTTCATTGAATCAATTAATGACTAACAAAACAGATTATTTCAATTTCCCTTCCCGATATTTATGCTTTAAGGTCAAAAATAATTGCTCTATTCTTTTGCTATCTTAGTATAAGAATACTTGACCTATTCCATAAATCAAACTGGAGAAAATTATAGTTTATTTTCGATAGTGTATTGAATCTGCTGTAAAATTGAAGAGGTCCTGTACAATTCAGATTTGAATAGGTGAAAAAATGCAGGACCAATTGGATGTAATGAAAGAGATAATAAGTAGTTTTCTTCTGGACAGCAAGG
>JAJZXP010000176.1 GCA_021806345.1 Thermoplasmata archaeon
GCACATATGCCTCTGTTGACTTGAGTGAGGAATGACCCAATTGCAGCTGGACCTGCTTTATGTCCCTGCCCTCATTCAATAGTGCAGTTGCAACTGCATGCCTGAAAGCATGAGAATGCATCCTTGGTACCCCGGATTTCTGCCCAATCTCTTTTATAATCATTCTTAATCTGTCAGGGGAAAGCCTTCCATTCCGCCCTGCAAAAAATGAATTATCTACTGTAGGCCTGAACTTTAGCCATTTCTTTATCTCGTTCATAACGTCCCCCGATACAATTATCGTTCTGTTCTGTTCATTCTTCTCAGCCCTGATGTATATACCGTTATCCATTACATCGGAAACATTGAGCCTTGCAACTTCTCCTATTCTGGCCCCTGTATAGGCAAGCACATACACAAGAGATTTCCTGAAAGCCTGATCCGGAGGATTCTTCAGGGAATCCACATAATCAAACACCTTGCCCAGGTCTTCAGGAGAAGGTATCCATTGCTCTGCAGATTTCTTTCTCTTCAGTTTAGGGACAGTAATCTCTTTCCCAAGCATCTGCTGGAAGTGACGCAATGCCTGCAGCTGATTCTCTATGGTTTTATTGTTGCGCTGCCTTGACCTTTGGAAATATACAAATGATACCACATCCTCCGGAGACGCCTTCAGGATGTCGAATCTCTTTGCCATGTATCTCAAAGATCTTATTGCTGCCCGTGTGGTGGTTGCTTCGTAAGTTCCTGAACCAATTGCCCACATGCTAAATTCCTGAATCTTTGTTTCTAATTCACTGTTCATTGCTTTATTCCCTCCCATTTAGGCAAAAACATGCCCTTGCCTTTCATGTACTCGTAACCATGCTTTTCCATTGCATTGCAGAGTGTTTTGAAATCTTCCACCTTTTTAACCATCTTTATCTTTGCACCATCCACTGTTAGTCCGTACCTGGAAACCAGTTCCATAAGTCCCTGGTTGTCACCCGTTCTTATGGTATTAGATTCCGGATTGGATTGACCTGCCTTCCATAAACCGAATGGTTCTATTGACCTCATCATGAGGAGCTTTGTTGCCTCTCCGTTCAGCTTTCCCTCCTGGACTATGTCGTTCACGATCTCCATCATTGCAACCATTTCCCTTACATATTTCTCAAAATTATCCATGCTATTTTCTCTCCTCTTCATTTTCACTGAATGAATCAAGCCTTGTCTGCGGCTGTTCCCTTCTTACGATTTTTAAAAGTTTCAATATATCGGTGCTCATCTTAGCACCTCTAAAAGATCATCACGATCTATCTTCCTCAGGATCTCATCCCTGTGTTTCCTGATTGATATCAGGGCATTGTAAACCTGTCTTGGTTCATGGATCATAATAACCCTGGACTCTATGTATCCCATTTCGGCTGCCCTCTGCAATTCATTGAGATGGACATTTTCAAAGTGATCCTTGGCCTCCGGGGCAGATGTAAACAGTAGCCTGCAAACCTTGCATTTGTGTATGTATCTGTCCTTACCCGATGGATCCTTTACCCTGAGGAAAAACACGGAAACTGTGTATTTGTATTTTGTAACATGATCTTTCATAGCGTATCCTCCATTGAAATGGGCAATACCATGAAGAACGGGCCAATCTGCAATTCCATTGTATCTCTCTGTATATTCCTGTTTTTCATTTCCATTAAAATTCCTCCAGTTTTGTAATTTTTACAGGATTCTTATCCCTCTGGCAGATATCATATACTAACTTCGCAAATTGTGCCCTTTTTTCAGATGCAAGGGGCGGTGTTTCAGTCATACCCATCTCTCTCCTTGCGATCTGGATGGCTTCCTGCATGTTCATTCCAGAGCCTCCAGTTCTATCCTGTTCTTGCAGGGATGGCACCTGACTGTACCGGCCTTCCTGGTCATTCTTTCCCATGTGTGGCCGCACTTGTTGCAGGTTACCATAACACCGGTCTTCTTCCTTCCAGGATGCTTCATCTTCTTCATTTCTTCCATAAAATTCTCTATTGCACCCTTGGGAAGAATCAGGTTACCATTATCATCGTACATCATGCTGTGACCTCCTTTGTTTCGACTATTCTGTTTTTAACCTTCCAGTAGGCCATTTCATAATTGGACTGAGAGCATTTCTGATATGCCCACCATTTCTTTCCATCCTTATCTGAAAGTCCACCATCATGGGGATAACCAAGCCAAGTCCCGACGATCTCAAGATGACCTTTTGGGAGACCAAGGCATTTATAACTTTTCAAAGCAGTCTCTTTTATGAGTTCCTCAATTTCTCCACCCATGTCGGTTGTAAGAACTATCTCGCCCGGTGATGAGTTCTCTTTATTCTCGTCACTTTTAGGTTTTGCGTGATATAATGAGCCTATTCCCATTTTTATGGAAAGGGACGTTGTGATATCCTCTCCACATATTGAGCAATTCATTGAAACACCTCCTTCACAATCTTTCTGGACGCTTTCTCATATTTGAGTCCGTAATAGTCAACAAGATTTGCCTGGATTATGATCCATCTCTCCAGTGAATCAGAGTCCTGTCTGATCTTCTTATCCAGTAGAAGACTCTTAAGGGTCAGATCAGCATCTGTCAACTTGTGGTACAGTTCTATCCTTGTTCTTTCCTTCCTGGCATTCCAAAAATTTAATGCCTTCCAGGGAAATAGCCATGTGAGCCTAGTCAACTCACTTATTTTTTTATGTTCCATTTTAAAGGACCTCCGAGTCGGCAAGAAGTTCCATCAAAACATCATTGAATGATACCTGTTTCCGCTCTTTCTTCTCAAGTTCTATTTTTCTTTCGAATAGTTTATTGTAAACTTCCGGTAGCACTCTTATCTGCATTGATTTCTCTCCTGTCGACTGTGTCGACATAGTTAATCACTCTCCGTTAATAAATCTGTCGATGACATTGACATAGTCTTTAAATGCGACATGAAATTATCCTTAGTATTGCCAGGTAAGAAGGGAGAGCCCCAAGCTAAATTTCCACAAGTAAGAGTGGATAAGGAAACGTACGAAAAACTCAGAAAATTGAGATTTAAACTTGAACTAGAAACCATGGATGAAGTTATTTCCTGGTTGTTAAAGCATGAAGCAGATAATGAAGAGGATAAATCTTGATCTCTATTTCTCCCAGCCATATGAAGAAAAATCGCGATACTGGGCCAATGCGTTTTCATAACTTTTGAAATACGCACCACCATCCACATCTGTTGGAGATTGACCTGGACACAAACGAATGGATCTTGGTACTTTGCGGTTTTTAACAGTATTCAGTTGTAGAGAATTTAATTAACTCCCCCTATTTTGATCTCTCCATGATATTCTATAAAAAAGATAGAAGTTGCCGCACAACTTCGTCGCAAGGCCCTTCTGGGATGACCTCTATATCATCTAATCTCTCTTTTGTAGCTGAATTTTTTCATAAAGTTTTCATATTTTTATTCACTCTGTATCATTCTATAGAGATATAAAGAGATGCTCATAATTAAATCTTTTATACCCTTAGATATATATGGTAACCCGCGGAGAGAAATTGAATGTCCTAATTCCAGAGGGTATGATGAAACAAGTTCACGAAATAATGGAAAAGGATCCTTCTTGGATATTTGTCTAGGAATTTATTAGACAAGCAGTGTCTGAGAAAATTGATAGATGGAATAGGGATCATGCGGTGAGGTGAATTTATTGGGAAAGAAGAAAGATGATTTTACTTGGTTGTCAGAGCGTATTGATATTTTAACAAAGAATAAAACATTCAATCAGATAAACTCTGGAAATGTATCTTATATTCCTACTTTTAGAACTGGAGCTTGGACTATTATGAAAGAAATGATACTTCCGTATTATTCTCCAAAATACATCCAGATTATGAGAAACCAGCCTCATATTAGTCAACTAAACTACCTGGATTTATTTTCAGGGTCCGGAGTAATAGAGATTGAGGGGCTCAAAAGATATTATTTGGGCTCTCCGTTAATTGTGACAAAAACTATAACTGAAAAATTTGATAAGTATTATTTCTTTGAAAAAGACAGCGCTAAAACTAGCCAGCTCAATAAATTACTTGATGGTGAAGAAAATGTGATCATTAAAACAGGTGACTGCAATGAATTGGTAGATTCTGTATTGAAACAGATTAGTGGAATTGGTAGTCACTCTCTAATTTTTATTGATCCATTCGCCATGGAAATAGATTTTAAAACCATCAGAAAATTTGCTGGAATTGGTTGCGATTTTGTGATTACAGTTTCAACCGAAGAAATTTTTAGGGCAGTAAGACAATGGTTTGCAAATCCAGACAATAACAGTACAAAAACAGACAGCTTTTTTGGCGGAGAAGAATGGAAAATTGAACTTAAAGACATAAAAAATGATGAGGAAATTTTTGACTATTATTCCCAAAAAATAGTACAATACGCTTTCAAAAAAACTCCGAGAAGCACCAAAGTAAAAAAGACAGTTGGAGGACGCCATTATTTTATACTTTTCACATCTACTGGAGGGAAAGGGGAGAAACCTGAATTTTTTAAAATTATTGACACTTTTAATAGTCGAATTGAAAGATTGAACGGCGATGAGATCTCAAGGTATCTAGAGCATTATGTGGAAGGTGGTGGTACCTCTTTATCCGGTTTCTTTAGTTAGTTTGATTTCTTATGTTCTTTCCACCATCTCCCTTTCATCCCATATTTCAATAAAATTTTGTGAAATTTTTTCTCCATTGCTACGTCAAATCCTTCAAGCATAATAGGCTCATTCAGGGCAACTTCAAGTTCCTTGATGTTCGATCCCCTAGTATGTAAGGATTCTCCATAGATGAAATCAGGTTTAAAATCAGCTATATTTTTTACTATCTCTTCAACATCACTTGATGGATGTGGCCTTATCTTGAGCGAAGGCATTACAGGAGCTATGATTATTCCAGCTTTTAAGCCCCTCTTCTTTGCTTCTCTTATGATATCTATCCTTGCCTCAGGCCCAGCTACTCTTGGTTCCATCATACGGGATAATTCGTGATTCATTGTGGCAACCGAAACCTGTATTCTTACCTGGTCACTATATTTTGAATAAATATCAAAATCTTTCTTAACAAGCGGGGATCTTGTCTGGACACAGAGTTTAACTCCATTTTCAAGTGCTGCAGAAATAATCTTTCTGGTGATTGGTGTCAGTTGAGGCAGATAGGCGTCATGGGTTGAAGACATCATAACTTCTATGCCAGCCCATCTTTTCCAGTTTGTCTTCTCTATCACCTCATCAATATTCTCCGGAGTGTAGAAGTAATTTCCCCAAGACCTGTTAACAAGTTTTCCTGCACGTTTAACGCCATATCTTTTGTTTATGCTGTCGACATAACAAAATCTGCATGCGTGTGTACAACCCACAGCGAAGTTAAGTGACCAGCCATCCGAGAGTTCTTTGCCAACGCCTCCTTTCTCCACCCAGGTTAGTTTTGATGGTTTTATCAGCGGAGGATTTATTTTGTAAGTACCAAGGGCAACTTTCCTCATGTCCTTGTCGAACAGATAATCATCTACACTTTCATATTCTGCTTTGATCTTCTCAATCTTCTGTTTTCTCATGGTTTGCCATGCTTTGACTGCAGCCATATGATATCTTTCTTTTTCGAGATTTTTCTGCTCAATTTCTACCATTTTTAAATCTGTATTAAACATGTCTTACCTGTTTAAAATAATATCCTAAGGAATTAGCCATTTCAACGGTCATCCAAGGTCTCTTCCAATTTCTGCATTGCTTTATCCTCAATCTCAGATGATATACTTACTGCCTCATCTAGGGATTTGGCTCTCTTTATTTTCCTAGCAAGCCTCAGGCTTGTTTTTATGTATCCGTTCATAAATTCCAGATCAAATTTATTCATAACAGTATCGACTCTTCCGTCTTTTTGAACAACTCCCTTATGTTGCTTATGAAATCTTCATAATCACTGCTCTGTCTTGCAGCATCCTCAATTAGCTCTCTGTCATGTTCGGCACGGTCATTCCAACCTGCTCTGTATCCATTCTTCCTCAGAGCTTTCTCGTGCTCTGTCATGGTATCCAATGTTTTCTGTTCTCTCATCAGACCTGTTAAATTTGTATACAGCATATGTTTTGTGGATGCCCTGAAAAATGAGAAAAAAGAGAATTTAAGGATATGGAAAGATATCCTGCCCCCTCTTCATAATGTTAAAAACTTTCTATTTTTCCCTGTCTCGTTCTGCCTGATCCTGTTTGTTTATCTCCGCAATAAGTGCGTCTCTTATGAATTCCTGAACAGAATTCCAAAGCTTCTTCTCTTCAACTATCCTGATTATTTCTTCATATAGACCACTGGGTAGTTTCAGCAGTATCTGTTTTGTGTCTATGCCTGTTAGCCTTTCTCTCTTTGCCAATATAACTTCCTTTGACAAATGGAGACCAATAGTTTAATCTTTCCAATTGTTAGATAGCGATGAATACATTTAAGATATCTCAAGATATTTACAGATTGTTTTAAATGAGAGAAACCAAACAGATTCTATTGAAAATACCGGTTGAACTTGAAAGGAAAATTGAGGAAGCATACCTGAAAGGGAATTACAGATCAAGGCAGGAGTTTATCCTAGCTGCAGTGAGAAAGAGCGTGAAAAGGGAGAGGTTGTAATTGTTCCCTTTCATCTGGTATCTCTTTACATTCATTGTTTTAATCTATTTTCCCATTGCAGTTATGCAGTTTGCAGGGATAATATCAAATATCCATGAGAAGTTTTTTGCTAATGTTCCCGGCATACCAGATCCAGTAAAGGGAAGAAGGGTTGTTGTGGAAATAACAACCAATGGCCAGAATCCAGATGTGGTCGATTCCATAATTGGAAAATTGAGGTCCTATGGTCTGGACATGGATATTTTTGTTGTAAAAGAGGAAAGAGATTCACACGCATATCCGGCAGAAGAGATTACCGTCCCATACTATTATGAGACGCCAAGGGGAAGCAGGACAAAGCTCAGGGCTTTACAATACGCAATAAACTCTCTCAGCAAAATGGGCTATGGGAAAGAGGATTACATCTTACACCTGGATGATGATTCCATAGTGGAGAAAGACTACATCAAGTACGTTTTTGGAATGAGTGAGGTTGCTGGGCAGGGGGAGATTAGGCTTCGTGATTATGGTGCACATCTCATGTCTACACTTGCAGATTTCATAAGAGTATCGGACTGTGATGTCTATTGCAGGCATTTCAACAAAAAGGGCAAGGCAATGTTTGTTCATGGTGAGGGTCTCGTTATAAGGGCTGATGTTGAATATGAATTTGGATGGGATTATGCGACCTATGGGGCTGATGATGTAATCATGGGAAACCTGGTCTCAAGGAAATATGGTTTCGGGAGAATACCTTATCATATATTCATCTCTCCACCATTGACTGCAGGTGACTTCTACAAGCAGAGGAGAAGATGGCTCACTGCAATTGTTTATGCCAGGAAAAAACTGTGGGATATTTCACCAAGGCTTGTTCTTTTTCTGTTTTATAGATATATAGTGGGATGGACTGGAATAATGGGAATTGGGTATGTCATATATTCTCTTATTTTTGGATTTACAATGCCTGTTCCAATACTTGTTATGTCTTTATTTAACACTGCCTCATACTTTGCCATCTATCAATACGGTGCTATGCAGACAAACCGGAAATATTCGCCGGTTATGATCATTCTTCAATATGCGATCTCAATATACGAAGCAGCTACCCTGTGGTACGCACTCATATATCCTCCCGATACCAGTAAATTTGATGTCATAAGAAAAGCATCCGTTGGAGACGGCTATGGAGGGGCAAAATAACTTATTTCATCTTCTGGATGATTATTTTGCCATCCATTTCATAGAAGCCTATTGTGCACTTTTCTTCATTTATATCGAGCATTTTCCAAAGACTTCTGGGCAAAGTAATATTCAATGAAGAACCATTCTTTGAAACATGTGAAATGTTTATCAATTGTGGCATTAAGGGTAATTATGATCATAAATTAAATAATTGGCTTGATGTCACACATTAGCAACGGTCTGATCTTTAGTATTACTTGGTTTCAATACAACCAATATTCTCGGAAATTTGCACCCTTTCCCCAGTAAAGTACAATAACGCCATTCAATTGATACCTGATCTTAACTGAATCTTCCTAGGCAAGGTGAATGCTGTTAATGAAGATCTTTTTGAAGTTTAACCCACGTTCTACAACTTTCAAAGTGAAGGTTGCTTTCATTAGATTGAAAGAAATTAAATTTTAGCGCATTTATTATAGTGCTCTAGTGTTATTCTGATAACATCAGCATTTGTTACATTTGTTTTTCCATAAGCCTTTGCTATCTTTTCTTTAACCTCTTCCACCTTTTCCTTTTCTATGTTGGCAGCTAAGTAAACATTTTCCTTGTTTTGTGGTGGACTTGGAACATACTGAGGATCACCCTCAAACCCAACACCTTTTTTAGACTCTAACTTTCTTTTAGCGTCCTTGAAAGGCTTAGAATTTTTAACAATATCTCTTATCTTATTTTCATAATTAATATCTCTTTTCAGTTCTCTAACATAGTGGTCGACAATGACATCCCTAATATCCGGCAACTTCTTCTCCCCTGTTTTATCCTTTAATTCCTTCTTGGATTTACCCATTTTTTCAAGGAATACATTTATTTTATTTTTCACTAATTCCTCCAGTTTCCTGTATGTGGGAGATGTTGTATCCAGATCACTTTTTCTACTATTCCAAGGCATAGCTTCTGCCGGACCATTCAAGTAAATTACACCTCTTAACCATATGAGCTGGCTACCTGCATGACCAATTTTGCCCTCATCATAGGACTGATCGTAAACTCCAATCTTATTATCCTTTACCAGTAATCTGCCATTGCAGTAGATGTTCATGCCAAATTTGTTGATTCTGGACCCCTCTGTCATAAGTCCTAATTTTATTTTGACAGAGATTTCCCTAGTTTTCAACGTGTTTTTTTCCTTAGTCGGAACCCTAAGATTGTCTTTTGTTTCAAGTGGGTCGCAGTGCTCTGGGGATTCAACTTTGTTTAGAATTTCTATCTCAGGATCAGCGTTATTGATTTTTACTCCTTCAAAAAGGATATTTACCACACTGGAAAGATCTTTCAGTCCATATCTTTCCTCTAATTCAACTCTTCCTTTAATTGGAAAATTCTGGAAGTCTGAATAATCAGAAACATGTAACTTAATTTTTGTAGTTCCTTCTTTTATCTCTTCGTTCTTGTTAAGTTCCATAATTTTGAACTTCCAATCCATTTTGTCGAGTATTTCATCACGTTTCAAGATTATCTTCCAGCCCTTTTCTGAGTGCGACCTACTCAAAATCTCCACGGAATTTGATACCGCCAATCCCGCTGCTTTGCCACCAATACCAAATCTAGAAATGCTTCCCTCTTCTGGATCGACACCACTATCACCTGGTCTTACGAAGCGAACTGCATCTTTTTTGGGACATCCTCCACAGTTGTCTAAAATTTCAATAATTCCATCCCCTCCTTCAGTTTTTAGGCTTACCTCAACATTTCTGGCTTCATATGATCTATCTCCATTGATTCTTGCCTGTTCAATTGAGTTATCAACATATTCAGCAACTGCATCAGGAAGTGTATAGCCAGCGCTTATTAAGGCAAGATACGTGCCTTTGGCCGTCGGGGTCGCATCAATCGTCTCTCCTCTCTCCTCATTTTTTTCCTGACCAATTATAATAACCATATTATCAGGCCCCCATTTTTACAGAAGTATCCTTCTTTTCGATTTCTCTTTTGACTAATTCCCTGATCCACATCTCAATTTTCTTATCCTCTGATGTGAGTATTTTTTCAATTTTTCTTGACACCTCAGCGTTGAAGGAAATGCTTATCTTTATTCCGGTAGGTTCCTCTATGATCTTTTTGGTGAGTTCAGGGACAGGGACCTTTGGATCCTTTTTGAATTCTGATATCAGTCTTTTTTTCTGCAAAGGAGAGAGCTTTGGAAAGTTGGTTGATAAATCCTTGACAAGTTTAGTCCTGAGCTCTTCCTGGTTTCCACTTTGTTGGGCTATGTATCTATTCACTTGTCTACTTGTAATTGCGCTCATAATCATGTTGGAATCAACTATTCCGAGAGAAAGATTCGAGCTTCCCTCGTTTCTTATTACATCACCATTTGGTCCCTTTTCTTCTATGCTTATTTTTGATTTGTTGAAGAGTTCGTAGGCATTAATTCTTGAAATTACCCATGATTCAGTTTTTCCAAGGAGATCAGCAACCTCCTTTAGATCTCCAGTTCTGTTAGCCAGTTTCCAGCACAACATTCCATACTCCAGAGGACTAGCACTTTTTCTTTCCTCGTTTTCCTGGAATGATATCTGAAGTGCTTCCACATCGTTAAGTTCCTTAACTATACAGGGAGCCTTAGTTATTCCTGCAATTTTGGAAGCCCTGTATCTCCTCCCTCCTGCAACTATTTCAAACTTTTGACCATTCAAGCCTACTGGCCTAACTACAAGGGGTTCAAGGACGCCTACCTGCTTGATGGATGCTGCAAGTCCTTCAAGGTCCCCCGGCTCGAGCCTCTCGTTTAATTCTCCAAGGAATAACTTGTCCAATTCAATATTTCTGACACTTCTCTTTTCCTTTTCTTGGAATACAGTCTCGTTCCCATTCTCCTGTTCTTTCTCAATGCTTTCGTTTGCCATAATTATACAATACATTCTTATTAATAAATGTTTCCTACTTTTTCCTACTAAGTATGAATACATAAGATGAACTAACCAATATATTAAAAGTTAGTTATCATAACCTCGTTAAACCCCATCCTCGCGCTACCGATTCTGTTTATTTGCTTTCTATTTCTGAATGTTGTCATTTTGAATGAACTAAAAATAGCCTTTATTTCATCGCAATATCTGTTAGTGACCATTACCTTGACGCCCCTGTTGGTTAGTTCTTCTACAGTATTTTTCAAGTTAAGATGATCTCTTTCGGTAAATGAGGTTGCATTATATTGAACAAAATTACTGTTCTTTTCCCGAAAATATGGTGGGTCTAGAAAAACGAAATCTCCATTTTCCGCATTTTCCAAAGTTACGGGGTAAGATGCATTCATAATGGTAGTATCCTTCAACAAAGTCGAATATAACTCTAAATCCTCATTATTGGCCAAGTAGAATCTTTTGTATCCTCCATAGGGAACATTATACTTGCCTGTCTTATTGGTCCTCCACAACCCGTTGTATCCATTTCTGTTCAAGTACAGAAACATAGCTGCCCTTTCAGTATCTATACAGTTCGTACTTCCACATCCGTTGAACTTCTTTCTAATACGATAATACTCTTCGGCTCCGGCAGCACTCCTATATTTTTCTAACTCAACTGATAGCTCCATTGGTTTATCTTTTACCGCCAGCAATAAATTGATTAAATCTCCATTTACATCTGAGATTATCGCATGACTTATCTTTTTCTTATTCTTCAAAGTCCAGAACAGTGACCCTCCTCCAAAAAATGGTTCATAATAATTGTTGAAGTTTGTAGGAATTTCTTGCAATAAATTCTTCATCGAACTGCTTTTCCCGCCAGCCCATTTCACTAAATTAGGTATTCTCCTGTTTTTCCCATGCCATTCATAAACAAACGTCATAGCTGGTAATCGCTTAGTTATATAGATCTTTTGTTGTCTCCGATCACCCGCTTTAGATACATTCCACACTTTGATTTCCGAACGAGTGTGATAAAATTCTCAAATTACACTCTTATCTTAAACTGACAGACCTATTCTGTATTCCTTACCACTTAATAAGAACCTGACGTATTCTGAATTATGCTCAACAACCTCTCTCTTTCCCAAATCGAATTCCTTGTGATGATTGGGACACAAAATTAAGAGGTTATCTGGAGTCTCAGGAAATCCTTCCCTCTTGGGTCTTATATGTGCGCCTTCCACATAAAATGTCCCATCTCTCTTCACTATTCTAGTACCGCATATCTGACATCTGAATTCTCTCAATATCTTAATTTTGGTAACCGTTGCATTATCTCGCTTTATCTTTATGCCGTTTATTTCTTCATATTCAGGTGCTTGTGGTGTTAATGATCTTAACTCTTCTCTGATCTTCTCAAGATTCTTTCCATTATATGATATTTCGGCTTCTTTCTCCTCCGCTTCATCCTTTGATGCTGGATTATCAGGTACATACCATACATGATCCAACAGTTCGATCACTCCTCTTCTTTTCAAATCATACTGCGCCCTTCTGACTGAGTGCTGCCATTCGTATTCATTTCTTTCGGTGCCATCATTTCCATGAGAGCATTTCTCTTCAGTAATGCACTCTGGCAGTGCATTTTTTAATGATTCATACAGTTCTGGTGTGGTCATAGGTTCTTTTTCGAGTTTTGATGGGATCAACTCCACAAATTTTCTAAAGCAGGTTTTTTCAGCCATATTCTCTTAGATCGAACAACTACTAATAACCCCTCATAAGAAGTGGATTTTGGAAATGAAGTAATCCAATTTATCTTCGTGTCTCAGCCTACTAAAACGTTTACCGAACAAATTTAAATGACTACTGTATATGGTTTTAAAATGCCTAGTAAAGATGAATTCATATTCAAGGATTTGTCAGGAAGGCGACGTTCTTACCTGATCTCAGACAAATATTCTTCTAGTTACGATCTCCTAATTGGCCAGAATGATTCCCTGGAGTTCCTCAAGACTGTGCCGGATAAGTCAGTTAAGTTAATAGTCACATCCCCGCCTTACAATATTGGCAAAGTTTATGAGGAAAGAGTGAAGCTGGATGAATATCTGGACTATCAGTCGAAGGTGGCCAGGGAATGCGTCAGGATAATGAGGGATGACGGAAGCATAGCATGGGAGGTTGGAAATTACGTCTACAACAGGGAGATATTCCCGCTTGACTTCTTCTTTTACAGAATATTCAAAGAACAGAACAATTTGAAGATGAGGAATCGCATCATATGGAGAATTGAGCATGGCCTGCACGCATCCCTGCGCTTCTCCGGAAGATATGAGACCATATCATGGTTCACAAAGACTGATGATTACACTTTCAATCTTGATCCTGTCCGCATTCCGCAGAAGTATCCCGGGAAAACGCACTACAAAAAAGGGGAGAATTACGGGAAACCTTCAGGTAATCCCCTTGGAAAGAATCCCGGAGATGTCTGGGACATAGTTCTTCATGACTGGGAGGAAGAGATATGGAATATCCCCAATGTAAAGGCCAACCATCCGGAGAAAACTGAACATCCTGCACAGTATCCCATAGAACTGGTTCAAAGGCTGGTACTGGCTCTTACCAATGAGGGTGACACTGTTTTGGATCCATTCGGTGGTGTCGGGACAAGCGCTCTTGCCTCCCTGCTGTTAAAGAGAAATGCAATCAGCGTTGAAAGAGATGAAAAGTACGTGGAAACAACCCTGGAGAGGGTAAAGGCAATGGCTAACGGCACACTGAGGATAAGGAAACTTGGAACTAGAGTATATGTGCCAAGCGGAAAAGAGAAAGTTTCAAAAATACCGGAGAGTTGGCTTAACAATGAGAGTGGTAAGTGAATATTCCCAAAAGAGGGGAAAGGAGTTCATTTCAAGAACATTTCCTCAAGAGCTTCAAGAAATTTACAGTGTAATAGAAAGCATCAACCTGGAGGATTTCAGGACGAAAGTAAGCAAAGAAAAAACCATGCCAGGTGAGATGCTCTACAGCCCTCCTTCCCTTAACAGAGCATACAAGGAGAAATTCAATTCACTGGGTTGGCATGAGTTCAGGATAAAACTCCCTTTCGGAAATGGTGCATTCAGGGAGATGGATTTTGTGAAGAATAGATTAGGTGTGGAAGTGCAGTTCGGGAAGTATGCCTTCATGGCCTACAACGTCTCAGCAAAGATGACCATTTTCCATAACCATAATGTTATTGATGCCGGAATTGAAATCGTGCCGATGAAGAACATGGCTGATCAGATGTCCTCCGGTGTCTCATATTTTGAGCAGATTAAATGGGACTTGGAGAACAGAGGTGTTGCGGATATTGATGTTCCGGTAATTGTGATGGGGATCGATTCCTAGGTCTAGTGATCTCGTATGGTTAACACTTATCTTATCATGAGAAAAGTGAAATATTTCGATTTTGACGAACCTAGATTCTTTATAGGATCGACGA
>JAJZXP010000042.1 GCA_021806345.1 Thermoplasmata archaeon
AACTTTTTCATATGCATCCATATCATGACACCTCCTCATATCTTTTCAGATCCCTTTGCTCCACCATCTGTGAATACACAATGCTGTTCTCCTCATGTATTGCCTTGAGAAGGCCCTCAAAATGCTTCTTCTTTCTTGATATTCTTCCCGTTCCCTGAAGAATTTCATGATCTGCCACAGTTTCCGAATCGATCTCTATTTTCACATGGGAGAATTCTTCAACTATACTGCATTCCCTTCCCGCATATTTCCATGGGACGGAATATTTGTTTCCTCTGTAAGAAACATAACATTCCCTGGATACCTTTCTTGTCTCTTCCTTTCTCGTCATGTATGAAGGGACTGCAGATATCTGATTCAGTTTTTCAAGTCTCAATCTCTCCTTTGGTATCTCATGTGTTGTTCCATGTTTCTGGGAATTGACCCTTTCCAGCCATTCATGACACTGTCTATTTATGTCATTAATATCAGAGAATGTTCTGCCGTTGAAGAAGTTGTATTTCAGGTACTTTATTGTGTTCTCAATCTTTCCCTTTGTCTGTGGCCTGTAGGGATAGCACAACCTGATGACAATGCCGTAATATTCTGCGAAGTCCATGAACTTCTCATTGAATCTTGATTCTGATGCGTTGATCTTCCTGTCTATCACGATTTGTTTCATGTTATCATAAAGTATGGTATCTGTGAATCCTCCAAAATACTCAAAGGAATTGAGATGCATCTTTTTCACATTCTCTGTTCCTATATTGGTTGTAAACTCCGCATAACTCATCCTTGAATATCCAAGTATGATGGAGAATGCATACAGCTTCCTGGACTTTCCATCCATATCTATGCGTCCAAAATCGCCAAAATCCACCTGAGACTGCTTTCCCGGTTCTGTCTCATATCTGTATACTGCCAGTACCCTACGATCTTTTCTAAGATTCCTGCACAGCACCTTGGCTGTGGAATAGAACCACGATAACCCTTTTCTCTTATCTCCTCATATATCCTCACAGCAGAAAGGTTATGTGTGTCAATCCTCCCCCTTACATAATCGGTGCAAGGGGCAATGACAGACTGTTTCCCCTTTCTGCTGTACTTGTTCGGTTTATCCATTGCAAGATGTTTTCTCACAGTCTTCCCGCTCACCCCTGTACTCCTGGATATCTCGCTGATGCTCATTCCCTGTTCCTTCAATTCCTTAAACATATGCCAATCCTCCGCTGTCAACGCATTTACCATCTCCGGCATGAACATGCGGGGGGTGGTAAATATTCAATGACCTTTTTTGGATACTTTTCAATTGCCGAAAATGGGTAAAATTGAATTGCCGTTTACAACCTTTGAGAGGAAGAACAGCAAGGGAGATTAAAAAGCTGGGAGAAGAGCAGTGGAAAAATATCCATGAATATGGAAGGAGATGGATGGTGGAGATATATTTCTCAGGTCTAAAGCGGGTAATGGGTGAGATCATAAGGGCGAAGAGAACGGATTACATGATCCAGGAAATTGGGTTGAAGGTGCTCTATTACAACATGATGAGGGAAAATACGAGGACATACGGGTAGTTATGCAACACAGTTGGTGGTAAGGATTTCCAGACATTAAAGTAGTCACCTTTCGAGCATTTGTCAAATATGGAAATATGAAAGCTTACATCCGGTCAATTGAGTTCAAAGACTTCCTTGAAGTTTAAATTGCGATTAAAACATTCATGGACTATAGTGAACCGGACTCGCATTCATTCACAAATTATCTTCCTCCAATGCGTTCAGGAGGAAATTTCCTAATGCAGCAGAATCCAGAGAGAAATATTAAATGAAAGAAATCAAGTTAATTCAAGATATGAATTGAAGAAAGGTATTCTAATTTACACCGAAGGAGGTCATTCTTCAAAAATTTCATTTTTCTAATTAAGCTATGAACTTACCTCAGATTTAGTAATACACTATCCAATTACGGTTTCAGTATACAAAAAGCATTTATGAAATAAGTCAGTCTAATAACGAAATATGAATAATGCTATCAATATTACCTATAGACTAGCATAAAACCAAAAATTTACATTTTATGAAATCCTATATCTCAGTCTTTAAAGGTATCATCTTTTGTAATATGCCCATAGTCTTATAATACCCACTTACTCCTTCATTTAGGTTTCCTTATTCGTCTAACTATATTCTCCTGTTGTAG
The DNA here is from genome assembly GCA_021806345.1 of Thermoplasmata archaeon. The sequence continues at coordinate 2,179 of JAJZXP010000042.1, forward strand.
GATAATTTAATTAAGAAATTATCTCTGTTTAGGATACTTTATATAATTCTTGAGAATAGGTTAATATGGTTACCAAGAATGCTCTACGGACGATAATATCTCAGTGGATCCAGATAGAATTACCATTTACGATACCAAGAAAAGTTAAAATTCCAACTGATCTGCCAGTTATAATTTCTATTCTCGGTCCAAGAAGAGCTGGCAAAACTTTTCTAATGTATGATACGATAAAGGAAATTCTAAAGGTGGCCCCTAAGGAAAATGTTCTGTATGTCAATTTTGAAAATGAAAGTTTACTTGGTTTGGAGGTAATTCAACTTAACGATTTATTAACTATTTTTAGGGAATTATCCCATCCTAGGAGCAACTACCCAGTTTACCTATTCCTAGATGAAATACAGGTCGTCGAAAACTGGAGTAAATGGGTAAATCGACTTTATGAGAATAAAGGATTTAGATTATTTATCTCCGGTTCTTCTTCAAAACTTCTTTCCAGTGAATTATCGACTGAGTTGAGAGGCCGCTCTATAGATTTCGTCATCCTTCCTCTAAGTTTCAGAGAATTTCTTTCAGTTAAGAACGTAGAAGTGCCAAATAATCAGTCTATACTATTCAGTGAGAAAAGAGGCGAGTACCTTTCGTTTCTTACAGAATATGTCAAATATGGTGGATTTCCAGAGGTTGTTCTGATGAATGCATTCAAAGGAAGCGTCCTTAAGTCATACCTCGACACTACCGTAATAAAAGATGTTGGGGAACGTTTTAAGATTGAACCTTCTGTTCTCAAGGTTTTCGTATATTACTGCCTTAAATCATACACCAAGCAAATTTCAGGTATGAAGGTATACAATTACCTTAAGACTCTCCATTACTCAGTTTCTCACGACCTGCCTCTTAAGTTGGTTGAAGCATTTACCGAGGTGTTTTTCTTGCATACAACCGAAATCTATTCCAGTTCGTTCAAAAATGCAGCTCAATACCCAAAAAAATTATACCTGGTTGATACAGGTGCAGTAAATGAGATCACTCAGCAGGTTGAAATAGGGAAATGCATGGAAAATGTAACGTTCCAGCACCTTTTTGGATTAGTACACGAAGAAGGCATAATCGTAAATTATTGGAAGGAATATGGTAAGGCAGAAGGCTTGGAAGTTGATTTTGTAATTTCCGACACTAACGGTGTGAGGGAGTTAATTAACGTTACGTATGCCTCCTCATTGGAGGAAATTAATGCTAGGGAAATAAAAAGCCTGAAGAAAGCATCCAGGGAACTGAAGTGCAACAACCTAACAATCCTGACGTGGGATTACTTCGAAACTGGTGAAATAAAATATATTCCTCTATGGTACTGGCTGCTTAACAATCAAACCTTCAAAAACATACAAATCAATTAGCATTACCACCTAGAAGAAAAGTTAATCAAGAAATTTGGCAGAAATTCATTACAGCAATAGTTCAATGCATAATATGACCTGTCAGTCAAAACAAGTGCCTTAAATCTTTTTTAAATTGCAGATAAATAAAAATAATCTATCCTCCAAATGTAAAATCGACAAAAACATGTTAAATAATGCCGTATAATAATAGTTATACGGGATTAATGAATGAATTTAGGAAGATGACTAATGTAAATATTTAGAGGATTTCCAAAAACCCCCCTCATAAATACCGTAACATTTATCCATGAAACACGTAAATTGCAGTATGGGTGACCTTTTTCATCATGCACTGAAGGAAAAATACAACACCATAGGTATTAAGGAACCGTTACTTTTCCTCAAGAGTGCTATTTGTCAGGATTCATTTGCACCATTATTGAACGATCTGTATCATAATGATACGGATCATGACGGGACAACATGGAGAATCAATGGAAGGAATACATATCTCTGGCTCTTTGCCTCCAAGGCTAAATCCCTGTATGTCATTAGATCGCGTTCCCATGGGTCTTTCTCAAGATATTTGGAAAGCATTCCGGTGTTGACATGCTTGTCAGCTTCTCAACATATATCACACTGGCAAAGATTACAGGGAACCCTCAGGCATGGTGCAATATCTACATAATAAATGATGCAAAGGAGTTACTGTCGTACAACGAATCAGATGGAAATTATATTCTTTTTACACTGAAGAGGGCATGTAAGATAGTGGACTAGTTTTTGTAAAAGCATCCTGAAGCAATAACAGAATCTGACATGCGGGAAGTGTATGAAGTGTTCTTGGATCTCGACGAACTATATGAATTAAAGAAGTGTGCATGCTTTGTACGGACCCAGTTGAGAAGGAAGAGAGTTGACACATTCAGATACATCCTGAGCAGAATGATTGAAAAGACAAACAACAGAGAAGAAGGGACTATAAGTGTAAATATCGGTTCATACTTCCCCATTTTCACCGGAATAGAAATATCCAAAATCACCAGTTTAAAATTTCACCATCACTCAAGATAACTGGCCGGAAAATTCTAAACTGACATTTACACTTTCTGATCTCAGTGAGGAAACAGAGAAAATATACAGTCTCCACAAGCAGTCCGAATACGTTGAATATGCATTCAACGTATACAAATTCGAGAGACAGCAAATCATGAGCAAGATAACAAGAAAAGCCAATGGAATCGCATCGGATTTAAAAATGAGCCTTGACCTATTACGTAAAATTCTGTGAGTTGAGGTTTAAAATATCATTTATAAGAATAGAGAATTTTTTTCCTTGATTATTCCAAGAATGCTCTTTACTCAATTTCAAATTGTTGCTGGAAATGGCTTTCCAAATATCCACATCATTTAAGAGTATTTTGACACAATGAGTGATTTCATTAACATCGAAAGGATTTATCATAAAGCCATTATCTCTGTTTTTCACATATGTAGGTAGACCCAAACTCTCATTATAAATCAGAGGAATTCCGTAAGAAATAGCTTCTAGAGATCCCATTCCTGGCCCATTTTCGTTAAATCCAAAACGGATAAACACTTTAGCATGTTTATAATAATTAACTAATTCATATTCGCTTATTGGACCAGTCACTTTAATTTTTTCAGTGAGTTTCATCGTTTTTATCTTTTCTATAAATTCATTCATATAATTTTTATCTGTCCAATTTCCAGCCAATATAATGAAACCATCACTCACGTTTTTTGCAATATCAATGAATATTTCTGGCTTTCTTCCCTTATCCCACATAGTAACAGAAAGAATTATGTTTTCTCTATTTTCAAAAATAGGGATACCTTCAACAATTTCAAAACCTGGTTCACATAAAAAGACCTTAGAAGATCCACTCTTTTCAATCAATTTTTTATTTATAATAGAATTAGTGAATAATGCTATTGCTCCAACTTGAGCAAACTTTTCAATAAATCTCATTATTGGGCTTTGGAATTTAAAGAAACTTTCGTGTATGAATACCGCATACTTATCTCCGTGAATAATTCTTCCTAAGGGCCAAGCAAGAGCAGAAAGTTGATCATAGTAAACAATAAGATCATATCGTTCTCTTTTGAACTCGAATTTTGCAATTAGATCAAGGTCAATTGTCGCGTCAGGTCCTCTTTCACTACCATAGTGAGAGGTAATAAGCCAAAAAACTCGAAATAAAAGTCGTTTGTAAGAATCCTTTGAAAATGTTATATCAAATTTATACAAATTCTTGTATGGAACGCTTCTACCACTATCCCTTATGAATATCAGGTCAACTAGGAATCCATTTTTTGCCAACTCTTGGGCTTGATGAAAAACGAATCTTTGTATTCCACCCGGCCACAGCACCCTTACAACAATGCCAATTCTCTTAGACATATTTTTCCCCTTTTACATATTAATTAACATTTTTGGATTTATTGTACAATTTCTCAAATAGATCAACATTCAATTTAGCCACACTATCTTGTCGAAATTGTTGTGAATAAATACTTGCCCTTTTACTATAATCTTCATAATTTTCAAAAATTTTTTTAAAACTAATTTCAAAGTCTTCACAAGTTTTGTATAATTCCCCACCTCCAGAATTAAGAACATGTGATACCTGAGCACAAGAGTATTCATTTCCAACAAGTTCCCTTGCATCATATACCAATGCTGGAAGTCCAGACGCAAAGACCTCTACCAGCGGTCTAAAAAACCCTTCATATGTTGTCGCAGTCACAAAACAGTCAGAATTGTCAATAAGATCAATCAAAACCTTGGTATTCACAGAGCTATATACTTGGACATACTTAGAATTTTCATCATTAAGGAAACGGTCTTTGAACTCATTCAAATGATCAGACAAAAGTCCTACGATAACTAGGTTAACTAATACTCCTTTTTCTCGTAGGTATTGGACACATTCGATAATATTTTCCTGTCTCTTTCTACCATTTAAACCGTCCCAGTCTCCGATGCTAATAAGTTTAATTGGGTCTTCTATTTTTATATTTCTTTTTCTAGGAGACTCAAAAAATTGCTCTTCAATTATATCTGGAATATAGGAAACACTAATTCCATATCTTGTTTCATAGTAATTTTTTAACAAAATTGATACAGTCACAACTGATTCTGGTTTATTTATTAAATAAGATGCTAGAAGATTTGAGAATAAGACTTTCATCTTTAGCTTCACTTCTTTGAACAAAGATATGCTATCTGGCTGATGTAGAGCCAGGATAGTTGGTTTTCCACTCTTTAAAGCAGGTATAAGGAAAGGCCAGTTACCTTTCACATAAACGACATCAAACTTTCTTAGTTCTTTTTTAATTTTTCCAGTGAAAAGAAAGAAAGAGTAATATCTTGGAATAGTTATTATTTTGAAATTTGCAGTTTCATCATTATGCATTTCCCTCAAGGTAAATATCGTGAAGCTGAAATTTTCCTTAATTTTTGTTACGCTATTAATCATTGAAATAATATCTCTTGTTTGCCCTACATACGGAAGGAATTCTGTTATAAATATAGCAACTTTCACTATAAAGTCTGATAGAATTGATTAATATATATCTTTGCAATCATTCATTTATGCTTGAAAATTCTCAGAAAATATTAAAATTTCAAACACCAGTTTTTTTTTATATACCTTCAAATATACTTTATTTTTCTGGAGGTGAAAGGATCACTTTGGATATTGCAAAAGAGTTAGCTAAAAAATATAACGTGAAAATAGTAAACAATTCATCTATATTGCCGAAGAAAAACACTTTCATTAAAAATATAACTCAACTTGAAATCAAGTATGGGGTAGATATAGAATCCGGAGAATTTAAGCAATATTCCAGATTTCTTGATATCTTTTATCACGAACTTCCTGTGTTTGATGACATTCGTGTTCTGAATAGAGGTATAAATATAATTTTAGCTTGGCGACTTCCCCCCATAAGTTATCTTAAGAAAGTTATTGATCTTAAGAATCCAGTAGTTTTCGCATTACACGGAGTTTCTATCCAAAATAGTATTCCATTTAAACCTATGATAGTGCTATACCAATTATATATTCATATCTACTCTAGGCTTATTTCCAAATATTTCAAACATAATAACTTGTATTTCTTGGTATTAACAGAATACTCGGAAAGATTTATGAGGAAAATAGGAATAAATAAAGACAAAGTGTTCAGAATTCCTAATGGAATAAATTTTTCAAATTGTATGGTAAGAAATAATCCGACACGTTTCACCGTGTTGTTTGCAGGAAGAATTAGTGAAAGTGATAAGGGGATAAGGAGATTAGTACGTATAGTAAATAGTTTTTCTAAATTTGATGAAATAGATTTTATAGTTATAGGTAGGGGTCCAGATGAACGTTTACTTAAGAAAATAAATAATCCTCGATATAGATTCTTTGGATATGTCTCTGAATCAGAAAAGATTAATTTTTTTGCAAATGCCAATCTTTTTATATTAACTTCAAACATGGAACCATACTCTATTAGTGTTTTAGAATCGCTTTCCTCTGGCCTTCCAGTAATCTCAACTTCTGTTCCTGGTCCACTTGAAATTTTAAGTAACATACCAGATTCCGGTAGAATTGCAGGTTTTTCAAGGAAGTCATTTTTTACAATGATAATGGAATATTATAGACAATGGAAATCCGACAAAGATGAATACTATCTTAGGAAAATTGCCCGTTCAGATAATGCGAGCAAATTTTATTCTGATGCAAATATGTATGAGAAATACTTTAAAATGATGGAGATGTTGAAATCATATCTAACGGAATAATATCAAGTTGTTAAGTAACATACCAAATCAGGTCGCAAAGGTTTTAAACGATGTGCATCTTCCCACTTGTTTTATGAAAATTACAATTGGGATTATTTCATACAACGAAGGGGAAAATTTAAGAAATCTCTTCAAACAGGTATTTTCACAATTAAAAGATTTTGAAACAGAAATATTTCTATTAGATGTCAGCGATGAAAAATATAGCATTGAGATTGCTTCAGATATAATTAGTAAATTCAATACAGTTAACCTTGAGAGTTTTGGAAACCGTAAGGGGAAAGTACATTCATTAAACACTCTATTCAAAAAATTTCTATTATCAAAATCTGATATTCTGATCCATTTTGACGCAGATCTTATCCTACATAATGAATGCATAAGTCATCTTATTGAAAGTGTTAAATCAGAATATGATGTCGTCTCACCACTCAGTGTTCCATTAAGCCCTCATAATTTTTTCGAAAGAGCATTGGCAATCATGCAAAAACCTCTTGAATTTAAAGTAAAAAATAGTCGTGTTAATCAAGCAATGACAGGACACGGCGGTGCATATTCAAGAAGGGCAATAAAAACTGTGTTTCCACTTTCTGGGGCTGGAGTTGATGAAGAACTGCAGATTTTGTATCGAACATTGGGAAACGGTCTTAATACTAGAGTAGACCCTCAGGCATTAGTATTTTTCAGACTAACAGACAATATTCAAGATTACATTTTCAGTGTAAGACGGGTTACGGGGAAAATTAAATCATTTACTGCATTAGAAGGAGAGGATGGAAAAAAACTGTTCTTTCAAGTCTATAAAAGGCCAGAAATTAAAGATATTGTTAGAGCTGTTTCGAATGATCCACTAGGATCAATCTTAGTACCGTTTGTTTTCACTTTGAGAATTGGCGCCATGGCGTCTAGTCAAGTTATATCGAATGATACATGGATACCCCAAAAAAGTACTAAACATTTGAACTCATAATTATTCTTATGGTTCTTATCAGTCTACATTTTCTTTTTTATTTACATCGTTTACATACATAATTGACTTAAATTTTGAAAAGTTCCTATAAATAAAACTCAATCCGTCTACAAGCGCATACATCTTTTAAGAAACTATTAAATAAAAGTTGAAATTCTGTAATGTCCAGAATTATGTGTAAACTTAAGGATATCTATCCTTGAATGTATCTATAATCCGATCCTTACATTTCTAATATTCCTTTATGACACGATTAATTCATTTCTCTGTTATTTCGGACACTCTTAGATATAGGATCTTCGTTGCTGAATTCTCAGGAGGAAAAGAATCTATAACTGTAATCAAATGTGAACTCCCTAAAATCTCTTCATATTACATCATAATATATTCCCACCAGTATAAAAAATGTCATATTTTCATTTATGGGACAGACCATGTTTTAGTAAGTTCTTCATCTCGGAGTCTGGAATATAATTTATTGTAATGTTTTTTATCCAAAGTCAATTTTTCTATGACAATCCCTTTTTTTTTCCAAACTCCGTTAAATTTCCTTACAGGATTTTTCTTCATACCTTCCCATTTTTCTAAGAATTCTATATACATTTCATCAATGCTTTTCGAATCCAATTGTGGATAATTCAAAACGGATCCTTTTTTTCCATCAAAATCATTAAAGTTGTCTATCCGAAGCCATTTGTTATCTTTTGCATTCTCATAAAACTTTGTACCAGGTAGTGGAGTAGCGCAAGAAACTTGCAAACTATCTGGATTTAGTTTTTCTATAAATTTCAATGTATTTTTCATTGTCTCATAGGAGTCTCCTGGATGACCTAAGCTAAAAGTAGCGTGTCCCCAAATATTTAGGGATTTGAGCATATTTCTGAATTGCATAGTTTTGTTTTCTGTGATAATTCCCTTATGCATAGTTTTTAAAATTTTCGGATCAATCGATTCCACCCCGAATTTTAGACCAACACATCCTGCCTTCTTCATAAGTTCCAAATTTTCTTTTTTGATCGTAATATCCGCCATGCAAGTCCATTGTATATCTAAATTTTCCTTAATAAAATAATTACAAAGGTCAGTTATGTGCTTCTGATTTATTGATATAGTATCGTCGTCGAAATAGAATTGTTTAGGATGAAATCTGTCTTTTAAATAGTTTATCTCATTAGCAACATCTTCTGGATTTCTCGCTCTATATTGAGAATTTTCATAAAAAGTAGTTGTATAACAAAAATTACATCCTACGGGGCATCCACGAGAAGTAAGCATTTGTATGTTTGGGTGACCTATAATCGTAAGATCATCATAATATATTGCACTATCATCACGGTACGGAAATTTAAATTTCGTTAAATCTTTTTCTATTTTTGACGAACCGTTATATATTAATTCATGTGTTTGATCGACAAAAGCTATTCCCTTAATCATTGTTGGGTCAAGATCGTTTTTAACAAGTTCATGTAATGAATATTCAAATTCATTAATCAAAGCGAAGTCAATTTCAGGGTGAAGTAAAAGTTCTTCCCTAAATCTAGCCGTTATGTGAAAACCGACAATTGCCACCTTAAAATCTAAATCTCGTTTTAAATCCCTTATCAATCTCAAAATTAAATCAAATGAGACCGTTGGAGCTTCAAGAACAAGCAAATCCGGTTTAATTTCCGCTACTCTTTTTTTGAAGTCCATTTCATTATAGTTTAGTACAACTCCATCAAAGAAATATAAGTTACAAATATCTTCTATGTGGGATGCAGCGTAAGCTAGAAAAAAAGGAAAGGGAGTATATAGAAATCTACCATTTTTGAAACTATGAATAGCATCGTCTTGAGAAATCAAATCTGAATGGCTCCATCTGCTACCACCTTGGATATATCGCCTATTATAGTCATACAAATATGCGGGAGGGTTTGCAACAAGCACTTTCATCTTTAAACAATAATATATTATGCTTAAATATTTAAACGTTTCTAGCATCTTTGTTTTGTTGAGTAAACACTCTAAATGAACTCAAAAGCCCATTCATTTAAGGATCCTCTTTTTTCTATATTTTGTTTCAATTTGCTTTTTTCCCTCTCTTCTTTCTCACTAGTTTAAATTTTGGTCGCAGAGGATATGCACCATGCAAAACATTCAACAGGTGTTTGCAATTTCGCGACAATGAAAAAGAGTAAAATATATTACTGCTGAGAATTTCCTCCAAATGAAAAATATACCTCATGAAAGGATTCGTATAACAATTCAAAATGCCGATATAAAATGAAATATTAAATTTCTACAATAAGCAGACCTTGTGTGCGCTCTTGATTTTTTACGATTTGTGATGAATAAAAATATTTTGAGAAGTGATAGAAATTTTAAATCAATTTAAGAAAATAATGTCCCTCAAGTGGGACTGATCAGTTCAAAAGCAATCTTTATAATAATAAGAACAATTATGAAAGGTTGGAACCACAAATTACAGTTGTCATTTTATCAAATGACATAGAACGAAAGGAATTGTTAATAGAAGCAGTATCGTCTGCCACTTCACAGGAAATTGACCAACAGGTTGTAGAGATAATTGTAATCAAAACATATGTTGACGTAGATCTTGATCTCTTACTTTTAAAAAAAAATATAAAGAGTATCAAGCTTTCAAAAGGGCCATTGGGGGAAAAAGTCTCCGCCGGGATTGCATCCGCAAGAGGAGAAATAATTAGTTTTCTCGAAGATGATGATTTGTTTTCGGTTTCAAAAGCTACAAAAATGCTTGAGCTATTTTCAAAATTTGAAAATCTTGTTTATTGCCATAATTCATTCTTAGAAATAGATATTAAATCGAAACCCATTGAGACTAACAAATTAAAGCAAATAAAATCGGATAAACTTATTCATTCTCCAGTTAATGAAGCAAGTCAGTTAAAGGGATTATTGAAGTTTCAACCAGCTAGTGGGTTGAGTTCAATCTCTATAAGAAAATCAAATTTAATTGATTATCTTGAGGTTATAAAAGAATTCAACTTTTTAACAGATTCAGCTATATTCTTTTTATCTTCGCTTAAAGGTGGTGATTTTTACTTAAGCTCAGAGATATTAACTTACTATAGGATTCATAACAGTGGAACCAGAGGAAGCCAGACATTTGAGGAATTCATAAATAAAAGAAAAGGCCTTCTAGAGCAAATAAATGGCGGATATAGTTTGTTGTTAAATCTAACACAAAGCAAATCCATTTCATCCATAATTAGATGTCAACTTGATTTTTTCAATGTCGAATTATCGAAGTTATCTATACGTAATTTGGATTTGCATTTGTTTGTAAAAACTTTTAAACTGTTATTATGCGCAATCAACAGATGCTTATATTTAGATTTCAAGCATCTCATTTCATTGGGATTATCTCTCCTCAATCCACAACTAGTTCTATACAAATCATTTTTGAATGAATACAACTATGGTAAGACAAATTGATCTCTACGCATTGCCTTTTCGCATAAAATCTGGTTAAACAGAGTGATTTTAATAACATATTATGCAAAAACAAAAATTTGAGGTCATATTTGGAAATTAGACAATCAATTTACTTGCCCAGCATCCCTCTTGAAATGCACGAAAAACTTCAACTTTGATTTGACCATCTTGAAAAACCGAAAAGTTAAAGATAGAAGTAATGATCAAACACATGCGAAGAAATAAACATAGTAGAAATATATACCTGTCGTATGTAAGAACCTAAAAAATTTGTTTCTTTGATGAGGCGACCGTAAAAATGGTATATAGAGATAATTATAATGCGGAAAAACTTATATCGGTATCTAGAATTAAAATCCTCTTTAGGAATAAGATGTTTTTTATGGCATCGGCAGGTTTTCTTAAGACCATGATATCGTTGTTTTTAATAAAAATGAATCACATTTTGCTCAACAGATATTTCTATTTTAGAAGCACCAAGTTGAAATATCGCATTTTTCTCAGGATTCCGTTCATTGGTGAGAGAGTCATTGAAATACCTTTGGGCATTTATTTTGTGAGTCATGGTGATATCCCGTCAGTTAATACATTTTTAGAAGTAGGGAATGTATTGTCTCATTATTATGATTATGAACACGTTACGGTTGACAAATATGAACATGAAAAAAATGTTATGAATATAGATATAGTCGATTATAATCCGCTAAATAAATTTTCTAGAATATTATCAATATCCACTATCGAACATATAGGCTTAGATGAGGAGATTAAAGAATATGGAAAAGCCGAGAAAGCAATTATAAAATTATTAAGTTTATTAACGGATAATGGTAAACTATTAATCACTGTTCCTATAGGCTCCAATCCGGAAATTGACGAAATAGTTAAAAACAACAAATATAACTTTCAAATATATTTTATGAAGAGAATTAACTGGTTTAATACTTGGGTGGAAACAACGATGGAAGATGCTTTTAAATATAAATATGGAGAATTGTATCCAGCTGCAAATTCATTAGCAATATTGTTATACTCAAAGGAAATTACATAAAACCCCCCTGTTATCATTTATTCGAAGAAACATAGATGAAGCGTTTCAAACCAAGTTCAGAAAGCTTAATCTCACTTATGTTTTAGATCTTAACTCTGCTGAGTTATAGGGATTATCAATTTCAACCCGTCTGAAACCTCCTTTGTTCCTTATTTGACTGAGAGAAATGTTTATTTCCTCATATTCCCCGTAGGGTTTATGGAAGAATGGGTGACGAAGATCCTTGGGGAGGAGAGGAAGAAACGCAGTATTCCACTTGAGGTGAAGTTTCTCAACGGGAACTATTACCTGTATCATTCCACTTCGAGATATGACAGGGAAACACATGGCCCCAGGAAGGT
>JAJZXP010000153.1 GCA_021806345.1 Thermoplasmata archaeon
CTCCGATTCTATACTGCATGTATCTTGACAAGCCTATGAGGGACCACGTATTGCTGCAGGCAATCGCCAGAATAAACAGGCCATATGAATCTCGTGATGGGAGATCAAAGCCTTGTGGCCTGATAATCGATTTCGTCGGTGTATTCAGGAGGCTTAAAGACGCGCTTGAATTTGATTCGAAAGATCTTTCCGACATCGAGGAAGTTGTCCAGGACATAGAGGTTCTGAAGAAGAGTTTCTCCATAAAGATTGCCGAGATGAAATCTGAATACCTTGACGCTCTCAACGGGAGCAGGCCGGATATGGTAGTTAGCGAAATTATTGAGATGTTCAGGGATGAAAACACAAGGCAGAAGTTCTACACGAGATGGAAGGAGCTGGAGGACATGTACGATATTATTTCACCGGATGACTTCCTGAGACCGCATCTAGAGGACTTTGAAAAAATCGCAAGGACGTACAACATTCTCAGGATGTACTATGACAACAGACAGAAGCCAGATGTCGATCTTTCTGAGAAGACAGCACAGCTGGTTAGGGAAAACACGTCAATTGGAGAATTTCGGCCTCCTCGTAGCACTTACAGTATCAACGATGAGACAATAAGCAAAATTGCGTCGGAACATAAAACAGACAGAGAGAGAATCCTGAGCATGATTAACAGCATCCTGAATGAGGTTGCAAAAAAGGTGTCGGAACAGCCCTACCTTATATCAATTGGGGAGAGGGCCGAACTAATAGCCAATGCCTACAGTCAGGGACAGGAATCCTCAGAAAATACCGCGAAGGAATTGGAATCGCTGATCAAGGAAATGAATGAGGCGAACAAGGAGCAGGGGTCATTAGGAATGTCTCCCGACATATTCTCTCTATACTGGCTCCTGAAGAGTAAAAAGATACACGAACCGGAAAAGATTGCAACAGAAATGTCTCAGTTTTTTACAAAATATTCAAAGTGGCGCACTAATCCAAGGCAGGAGAGGGATATTAGACTAAAGCTAAACCTAGCTCTCGCATCCCATAACGGAAGCAATGATATTTCTGAAATTCAGAAAAATACAGAAATAGCAAAGGATATAATTGACAGGCTTAAGGCGAATTCAAATGGTAAGTAAGGAGCAATTCAGAGAAGAAGTCCTGAGGATTGCAGCAGAGATGCATGCGAAACCAGCACAGATAAGGATCAGGTCAATGAAATCTAAAAAGGGAAGCTGCACTCCTAAGAAGATAGTGACATTCGATTACTCAGTTCTGGATCTGGATGAATTATCTAGAAGGGAGGTTATTGTCCACGAGCTGCTTCATCTGAGGTACAGAAATCATGGGAGGATGTTCAAATTACTGATGAAAGAGTACCTGTATCGAGGTGACACGCCGTAATAAGAAAGTTCAGTAAAATTATGATTGTTCACCGTTAGTCGATGGAGGTTTGAACCAATCGGTACAAAGTTGCTTAATCAAAGCAACAGCTACTTTTGCCTCATTGATCGACGTAGATATGTCCTTGAAATGTGCTCCTGGTAACCTCAGCTTATTTATGGCTTCAGCTTTGTTAAGTACACCGCTGGGAAGCAATTGTTTCACTTTTGGCAAACCCAGAAGAGCGCCAAAAGTTCTCCCCTCAAATTCGCTACTCCAGACACCGTCAATTCTAGCTTTGAGTATTATGATTCCTTCTAAAATATATGTTGATAAACACAATGCCGCATGACTCATTCCATTTTTAATGGAAATTGCAAGTTCTTTCATTGCGGCAAGAATTTCTTTTCCTTCATCTTGTTGAATTAGATAATTCTCTACATACGGGGGCACCGTAAATTCCGTATCTTCATCCAGGAATACCTGCCTAAGAACCACTTTTTTCTCTCCATTTGAGAATATCCTGTCACTGAAACTCCCCCTCCATTCAATACCTCTTTCGTCAACATACCTAAGACCAAAGTCATACTTGTCTCCGTTTAATCCAGTGTCTAAGTGTTCCCAACAGTAAATGCCATCCTTGGTTATACCGCTCCACGTCTTGGCAGAGCTTGCCCAAGCATCCCTATTAATTGCAGTAATTTGAACACCATCCACAAATATTCTGTCTGGCATGCTCACAGAGATGCAATACCTTGCTGTTCCCATGTTCTCACTTAATGTAAACATCACCTATAATTATAAACTTATTGAAAATGGATAAATTCATTTGTAAGTCTATCGGATTTTTCAAATGAGGTAATAGATAGAAATTTAGATGTCTACCTTGGTTGTAACTCTTAATTTTTTAGATGTCCTATCCTGTAAGTCAGAGACCGGTTATCATTTTTATTGCTGTTTAAGAGTATCCTTACTAGGTCGTCACTCGATATGTGTTCCCACTTTGTTGTGAGCAAATCTTACGTCAACTAGAATAAGAAGTCACGCTTATTAAGTCTTTTTAATTGCTCTCAGATAAGTAAGTTCATGGGAAGGCATGTGTATTATCATGTTTTAAAAGATAGATAAATTGAGTTCAAAACCTATATCTTGAAAATATCTCATCCTAAGCTTAATTTATCGCTCTATTACCCTTTCTTTCAAATTTCAATTGTTTAAGTCTACTTTATCCGTGGTTTCAAGGACATAATCAACTAATTGAGGTAAAGATCATAGTTATCATTTTCAAATCAGGGCAAAGCGGGTATTAGTTCTTCATTTTTGAATTTAGATCCTTCAAAGGTATAATCTTACATCCTGTTACCTTTTCTTTTAAATTTGAGTCGTTCTGCTCTATTTTATTGCGGTCTCACAAAAAAAGAATCCGTGATTGCGATCAAGATCATAGTTGCCACTTTCAAAGAACAATAAAATGAGTTTATTTCTTTATTTTTGAATTCATTGTGTTCTAGGATAAATTATATCTCGTGCTGTCCATTCTTTCAAGTTTAAGCGCTTTAAGTTCATTCTAATGTGGTTTCAGAGAAAGAGAGAGAGGATACTGCGGACAAAATTAGCCTTACCTAAGACATATATAGACAGAGAGACCTAAGAAATTGGAAAAGGAAATAACTGAACATAACAGAGGGAAGTTTGAATAAAGATTCGTCATTATTTCTCTCATTTAGGTTGAGAGCCTTTTAAAGATCTCATTTATCTAGTCTTGGAAACATAAACCTACAATCCAATGGTCACTAGTTGAATATTAGCCTGTTCAAACATATATTTGTGGAAAAATAAGTTTCCTTCAATGACTCTGCCTAAGTACTCTTTTTCCTTTTCACTCAATGTGGGCTCTACATCCAACTCCTCTTTGGTCGGAAACCCAAACAAAATTCCTATTACAAAATCGTCTGCAACTATCTTATCTCTCAAGCATTCAGCCAATAGATCTCGAACTGACAATTGATTTTTGAATACCTTGAGCTCGATAGCTATGTTGAATATATCAATGTCAATCCTTCCACGTACTCTCTCCAATCCTCTCAATCTGTGTCTATAGGATATTCTTCCCATGCTGTCTTTAAAAATGGAAGTAACTATGTTCTTTTGCTGTCTTGTTTCAATAAAAGTATTGTACGAAACTATGTTATTTTGCTTTCTTGCTTCAATAAAAGTATTGTCTAAATCCTCTTCCGTCGGCTCGTAAGTATTATCTCTGATTCTGTACCATGTGATCGCATCTTCGGGAGACCAAAGCGGTCTTTCCTCCATAATTACTAAAGCATTTTTTAACGGATGTCTCTCCTCTTCTTTAGTAGTTTTCAACCCCAAAGGAAGGTTATCAAAAAGAGGTTCATAGAACTTGAGAAAATATTCTACAATTTCATTTTGAAAGTCGCGTTCTTTGCAGTTACACGAACCACTTTCTTCGTTCCTGGTTTTGCAGTTATGCCGATATACATTCTTAAGATAGTCTAAGATTTCTTCATACCTATCTTTCTTAAAATCTAAAGGCCATTGAACAAACTGTCGAGGATGATAGATTAAAGGCAATTTTGTTATAAACTCTGTATCGTTACTCCCGCAGTATATACATGTACCGGTTTGTCTCTTTCTATAATCGAATTCATAAATTTTTCCACATGAATTGCACCTTATTCTATTATCCATTATCTATTGATATATTACATTTATAAAAAACTGCTTGAACTTAGCGCTGAAAAGATTCAAAAAAAAGCAACAGTTATCCCAAATTTTTACGTTTTGGATTACACGTAAAGTGTAATTCATAGAAGAAACCCTTTTTAAACTATTCCTGGTCTTTAGGTTCATTTTTACCAGAAATTTTTTGGAACATATCTAGAAAATAAAGTCAATTTCATGTTTTCACTTTCAAATCCAAGTAAAATGAGTTTCATTTATTTTTTCTGAATTTGGATCCTTTAAAGGTATAATTTGTCATCCTATCATCCTTTCCTTCAAATTCGAGTCGTTTTACCTCATTTTATGCGTGATTTCAGGGAAAGAAAGAGGATATCGGTCGTTCTATGGAGATTAGCAAACAATTCCGTTCTAATAAGCCAAGAAAGATCTTTAGAGATTCCCCATAGTTTCTTCCAATTTTTTCATTGCCTTTTCTTCGATCTCAGATGCAATCTCCTTTACCTCGTCCAATGTTTTGGCCATCCTTATTTTTCTGGCGAGTCTAAGACTCGTTTTTATATATCCGTTTAGAAAGTTTATCTCGTTTTCTTTCATGATTTCACTTAACCTCTCCCGTTTTATTAGGCTTGCGATGCAACTTAGTCTTTATTATTAGCCGTTGAATATTTAATTAGATCGGACATCGGAATTCGAAGAGTCTGTTTCACTTTTCAATTTATTTTCTTCTCTCATGACACGACGGTTAGTGTACTCATGTTGGAACCTTCTATAATGTTCTCTGAAAAGGCTTATTACATGGGTTTCTGCGAGCTTTAATTGGGTTCCAACTTGTTTTTGTTCTACCTCCGTTACCTTCATTTTTCTTTCAGGTTATGGCTTCTGTTAACTACGTTAACATCCAACTTTCGAAGTTGTCGAAAAGTCAGGGGGTTGTGGAAGCAATGAGGTCCTCTTGGTCCCGAAGATCGGAGCTTTCTTGCTTAAAAAATTGTAACCTATGTACTATCCCATTAATACCTCTTTCTAACTCCACATACTATTCAGACAGAACTCAGTTGAAACGTTAAGGGATAAACAAAATTAATAAGTTGTTAAAAGTTGCTCTTTTATGTTTAGAAGCGAACGAGAATATTCGAGTCTGGATGATTTTTTTCGAACGCGCAATGATAATTCAGTAACGGGACTAACAGCAATTAAGAAAAGGATTAAGGATCTAGATTCGCTGTACAGTGAATGGCAATATAATAATACCTGGAATTTTACTTCAGATGATAAAGATAATGTTTTCTTGCGTAACGAAGTATTAGAATGTATAGAAATTATGAGGAGCAGTTCCATAAACTATATAATCGGAGAGTTCAACTCATCCATTATCGCTTCTTCAGAGGCAGTAGAAAGGGTCTGTGATATAATATTGTATACTGATTTTATAACGAATTATGAAGGTTCTTACATCACGAGTATCGATCCAGAATGGGTTGAAGTTAAGACTGTTAATGGATTCATATATTATGATAAAAGATGGAATAGAGTAGTCGAAAATAGTAGAGGATACGTAGTTTATAAACACAAAACATTGAATCAAGAAACGCTGAAGAGCGTTGAAAGATGCGGTTACAAGTGCAGTTATCTGTTGAATCCAAGAGACACTTTATGTAATAATATTTTTATCGCACGAAGAAACGCTGCGGCTCATGGGGATTTTTCAAGATTGCCAATTGTCGAGCAATTGCATGGGTATGTAGTCAGTGAACCGAGTGACTTGCTTAAACTTCGGACTAACAAAGAAGCAGCTCTGGATCAATATAATAAAGCTTCCAAGTTTATAGTCAATGTTATAAAAGAATTTAATAGAAGAATGTTGAAATGAGAGATACTAGAATATATTCTTCAGAAAAGAAAACACGACCAGGATATTTGCCAGATATAGAAGGTCGTTCAAAAAGGAGGGCATGACAAGGAAGGGAATTATCTATCTGGTCGATAAAGGGACGAGGATGATCCTCAAGGATCACATGCCAGACAGTCCGTATAGCAGGGAGTTGATGTCAAAGAATTTCCCGAACTATAGCGAAGGATGAAATAGTGATTTATGATTGACATGTGTTGAATCGATCAATTTAAGTACCCCCTATCGATAATAAATTGGTAAAATGGATGTAGCGTATGTCTTGGTTTCAATGTAATCTAAGATTGGTGCATGACAATTGTTGGTCACGCATAACATCGCATTTGGAGGATACTTATGTGATCGATGCTGGGCTAACATTGTTTCCTTTAGATAATAGTAGTGATGCTTCAGTTCTTATTAAAACGAAAAACACCCAGGATTTTATGGAGTTAAGGAATAAATTATCAAGCACTGTTTCAGTTAAACAAATTAACAGGATTATGAACATAGCAAACGTGCGGAATAATCATGTAAAATTTTTGAATTTTATGGGCATTTATGGTGATACCATCGCCACAATACTTTATAAAAATAAAACCCCCAGTTATTGGTATTTTTTCATTGACGGAATTGAACATTGGGATTTTATAGCGAGAAGTAAAGTCGAATATGAGAGTATATTGAGGAATATCGAGAATATTGCCACGATAAAGTCGTCAAAATGCATAAGCCTCTCAAAAGACCAAAGTACCCCTCTTGATTTAAGAAAAATTTCATTTGCAATAATTCCGTATTTAACAAATTTACAGGCTGAAGCTATACTAACAGCATATAGACATGGCTATTATGATATACCAAAAAAAATCACCATAAAAGAGCTGGCACGGTTGACGGGTAAATCACTTTCTACAATTGATCTTTATTTAAGAAATTCCGAAAAGAAAATAATGGATCTTGTTTTTAAATCCTATGACCTCACTTCATAGCTGTAGTAACTCTTGTATTCGAATCGACCTAGCCGATGAAATTATTGACAACTAACGCATAAATTAATGCGGAAATTATTACGAATATTGCAGCTATGGCGAATCCGTCTACAAACGATTTTGTAAATAATAACAAGAATCCAGTAACAACTGGGGCTACAACAGAACCAACATAACCTCCAAAATTCATTATTCCTTCGACTAAGCCCACATTTTCTTCGCTAGTTATCGAGGCAACAATCACCCAGGTATTGCCACCAGCTATTCCATAGGTAAAGAGGCTAAGTGTAAGTACAGTTATAGATAATAACAGAGACTGAGTTATACTAGCAATAAATACTTCCATTGTTAATGCAGCGCCTACTATTATTAGCACTTTACGTGCTTTAAAAGTCTCCCATTTCCTCTTTTGAATTAAATAATCACCTATCTTGCCTCCGGAATAGAATCCGATGGCACCCTCTGCATAAGGAAGCGTGGCATAAATACCAAGTATCGAGTATTATAAGACGGTATGTATCAACTAAAAATGATGGCATCCACGTTAATAGCATAAATGACACGTACACTAAGAAAGAGTTCCCAACCAGTAAACCAATCGTTGAAGGGTATTTATAAAGACTTTTCCAAGGTATCTTCCTTTTAATGTTACCGGTCGCTTCCTTTTTGCCAAATATGTAAGAAAGTTCCTGTTTCGTAACCTTCTTTTTCTCCCGTGGTCGTGATAATAAATAAACCAAAATATTACGATTACACTTGAACAGCTCAAGAGAAATGGAACGATGATCTTAAACATCATTGCATCGGATCTTGCAGCTGTGTTCCCTGAATATACCGAGACCTTTGAGATAGATTCAAAAGTATCGCTGAGAATACTCGAAAGGTATCCAATTCCTGAAGAAATAATAAAGGCTGATATAATAGATCTCTTCGCACTCATGGATACGGGAAAGGGACATTACCACATGGATGATGCTACTAAATTTAAGATAGTCGCAGAGAATTCCATAGGTATTCCGGATCCGGAAAAGGTGTATGCGTACAGGATCAAAATGTATGCCAGTATATCGAAGGAAGAGATCGACCGAATTAAGAGCGTTGAAGGTGAGATCAGGGAAAGAATGTCTGAAAACACCGATGTAAAGAATATATCAGATATACACGGAATCGCCATTACATCTGCAGCTGTCATGGTCGCAGAGATCGGAAGCATAGGGCAGTTCAGTTCTGCTGTTAAGCTCCAGTCCTATGGCGGAAAGTCTCCGAACATCACAGGTTCTGGCGGTAAAATACACAGCTCGGGATCATCGAAGATAAGGAATCCACATCTCTCTAACAGCACCTATGAATATCCCTTGTACTTCATAGAACGCCTGAATTCCTTGAAGTGTACCAAATGTAAATAGCGAAGAAGAAACCAACTCAAGCCTACATAGTCGTGGGCAAGAGGCTTCTATCGCATGTCTATAGTATCATGAAGAACCAGAAGCCTTACAGGGAGAGGCTGCCGGGAGTAAGCAGAGTATAGTTCCAATCAGACTTCACTCGGTATGGCTAAATGCGGAAGAGACTTCTCTACGCCTCAACATCGCCATTAACGTTTTATAGGCGGCAATTTTGCATTGTCGGAAATGACTAAAATTAAACTGCCATTTACACGAAGGCACATAAAAGATAATAGATTTTCTTCCCACAGAGGGATCAGCCCTTAAAATCGTCTATCTTAAAATAGTAGAACTCAATTAGAAGCGCTCTTGTAGAATTCTGGATGGATATTTCAAATGCACGGATGAATCAAAAAAATGCTTAGTGAGAAGTACCCTAAAACCTACACAGAATCGGTAACACTATGCGCGTGTTTATCCAAAAATTCCTGCGCTGCACTTAGGCCAGTTCCCAGTTTCACGTTATAATCGTTATCTTTTAGTGCTCTTTCAATTGCACTAATTGCAATCATTATTTCCGAAGCATTGATGGATCCCATATGGCCAATCCTGAAATATTTATTTCTTATTTCAGGAATTAAACCATTTGCAAAAATTGCTCCATATTTCTGCGCAGTTTCTAAAAACAACTTTCCATTAATTTTATCAGGAAGATAAACTGCCGAAACTGTATTCGCATATGCTTCTTCCTTTGGAATCATTTCAAGATCGAGCTCAGTCATTGCTGTTCTAAAAGCATTGGCCATCATTTCATGTCTCTTAATTCTTTTAGTTATTCCTTCACTAAAAATAGAATTAAAGCTGACATTTAACGCTCTTATTAGATTTACGTTTGGGGTTCCAAAAAACTCGTAATGATCCACCTTCTCGTCTTGGAGAATATCGTACCATCCTAACCATTTCCTTAAGTCTGAGAAGAATGAGAGAGGAGGATTTCTTTTCATGGCTGATAACGCCTTCGCCCCTATCACACCTATTGCAAGACCAGGAGGAGCCCCCAGTGCCTTCTGGCTAGCAGTAAAGACCGAATCAATGCCCCAGCTCATTTGAAATTCTTCTCCACCTATGGAACATACGCCGTCGACAACTAACACGGTATCAAGGCCTCTGAAGTATTTTGCAATTTCTTTGATATCATTTCGTACACCTGTGCTAGTTTCCACGTGAGTAACTGTAACGAGGTCGTATTTGTTTGAGCTTATCCTCTCCTCAATCTCTTTTGGATCTGCAGGATAACCTAGGTCAGGCTTATATATGTCGATATTTCTTGTGAATCTAGAAAAGAGATCGATAAGTCTTTCTCCAAAAAAACCATTATTCACAATAAGCACCTTTGAGTCTCTCCTAATAAAGTTGATTGTTCCAATCTCCATGCCGAGAGTCCCTGAACCAGAAACAATAAAAGGAAAACCTTTCTTGGAATATACTAGTCTCAGGATATCCCTCAAGGTCTCCTTAAATAATGCGATGAATTCATTTGAGGTGTGAGCTACTGTTTGTTGGGCGAGTGCATTCAAAACTTCTTGTTCATATTCCGTAGGTCCCGGGATCATCAAGATTTTTCTCATTCAGTACCACCCTCACCTTATTCCTTCCTTGCAAGACTCTCGTCAACAAGTTTTTTTATCTCGTCCTTAGGTAAGCTTGTCCAACTGGCAAGGTAGTACATAAGCACGCTAAGAATTATCACCCCAATCCAATCATATGGAAGAGGCAAAGAATTTGTACCGAATTCCCCAAACCTAACGAAAAACCCAATCGCTATTATGTAAATGATCATCCAAGATGACCCTTTCAAGTCTTTCCATAGATTTTTACTCCGGGATTCTGATGTGAGCCAAAGCACAAATGGCACGATTATCATCGACCCTAATAAAATATAAGGTGCGTATGGTTCTTTTGGAGTGTATAAACTTCCTACCCCCCAGTATACTATGAGCCCACTAATTACGGTAGCCAGAATAACAAATATTTTTAACCCTCGAAGTTTAAATGGGCGAGCAAGTTCTGGGTATTTCTCATGGATTATTCCTGCGCTAATTGGGCCCGTCATGTATGCAAATATGGTGGTGCTAGTAATTATTGATACGAGAGCAGTCCATGCTGCTCCCACACTGCTGACAAGATAGCCTATTAAGCCCATGATCATGAAGAAAATTGTAACTGAGAACATAGTAATAACACCAAGTGTGGGAATCCTATATTTACCGTGCACAATAGCAAAGGATTTCGGTAGAATTTTCTCATTTGCCATACCGTATATTATTCTGCTTCCTGCAGCCGTACTTTGATTTGTCTCAGCTGTTGGACCAAGTACCCCCCCTATGATAAGTAAAACGGCGATGAAGAGCAGTCCCAATCCTAATGACACATAAAACAGCGGGAACGTGGAAGTAAATAGAGAAGTACTCAGGGAATGCCAAGAGCCAGGAGTTATGCCTGATGTTCCAACCACGCTATTGTTCCACTTTATTCCGAAAATGAATCCCACTTGTAAGAAAGTATAAAAAATTATTGAAGTAACAACTTCTAAAAGTATGGCTCTCCATATGTCCTTTCCAGGATTTCTAGCGTCCGCTGCCATGTCAATTGGCTGTCTAAACCCTTGGTAAGCATAAACGATGCCTGTTGCTGGCAAGGCTGTGAATATGACACCATATCCAAATGGCGCAAAGGATGGGGTGACAATATTTGAACCCAAACCTACTTGTAAACCTACGACAATTAGAAATATGAAAGTCAATGGAAGAATCACTAGCTTTAGGTAACTTATTCCTGCGTTTGTGTACTTTACCCTTTTGATGCCCGTATAGTTGATCCAAAATATTATTGCGACAATAATCAGTGCTATTACAACGCCGCTAAAAGTAGGTTCACCGTTAACCACAAAGCTGATTGGAAACTTATAGTAATACGAGACCGTCTGAATAACCGAAAGAATCCCAACTGCCTCGCCCGAAGGGGTTGCCAAAAGTGGAATCAATGAGGTCCAGCCGGAAAAAGCCATCGCGAGCGGACCGTTAGTAAAGCCGGGATATCTTGCCACTCCCCCAGAAATAGGAATGGAACTGCCCAGCTCGGCATAGGGAAGGGACACTATGAGCATAAAAATGCCACCAATTATCCAAGAAAGAATCGCAGCTGGCCCAACATATTCAGCGGTATAATATGATGCAAATATCCATCCAGTACCAATAACTGCAGTCAACGCAGAAAAGTAAAGATCCCGTAGCCCTAGCTCTTTCCTTAACGTTGGAGTTTCCTTTTTAGTTACATTTGGCTCCATATGGTTTATGCCATCCCTGTTCTCATTTCCTCTTCTAACTTAGCAACCTCTTTTGACAAATTAATAAGCTCCTCCGCAATGGAATTAGACGGTTCTCGCAATGGTTTCCTCGCATATCCAACATTCCATCCAGTTCTATTCATAACAAATTTTATTCTCGCAGGCATGTCTGACAAAAGTATCTTCTTCGTGATAGGAATAATAGCCTCATGAAGCTTTAACGCTGTCGAATAATCACCATCGACAACGGATTTGTAAAGTTTCACGGAAGTTTTAGGAAGCAAGGTATTAATCGCAGCAATAGAACCTGATGCACCTAGTGCAAAAGAAGGAAATAACATATCATCCAACGCTGTAAATATTGGAAATTGTCTACGTGCCATAGATAATAAGCTTCCAAGGGCATGTATATCGCCTCCGCTCTGCTTTACGCCAAATAAAATTCCACTTTTAAGCATTTTTACCAATATTTCTGGAGAGATAACGTTCCATGGTACAACATTATAAGCTATTATTGGAATCTCAACTTTCTTTCTTATTTCAGCATAAAACGAGTAATTCCCATTATCGCCGTCACTAAATAGATAATGTATCGGTGTGACCATCAGAGCTTTTACACCTAATTCCTTGAGTATTTGTCCTCTTTTTACTGCCTGGACTGTCGACTCTGTTATTATCCCACCAATGATTGGGACTTTATTGTTTACTGTTTCAACGGCTATTTCAACCAGCTGCTTTAATTCCAGATCAGAGAGCGTCTGACCTTCCCCCGTACTTCCTCCGACCGAAATCCCTGAGACCCCTAATGATAGCATCTTTTCTATTTCTTTTCGAAACTCTTTTGGTTCAACCTCTCCTGTCTCATCAAATGGTGTTACAACAGGGGGCATTATTCCACTCAACTCTTGCTTAGTTTTATCTTTCTCGATATATCGTTCCATACATCAGCATGCGTTTTCTTTATAAATATCCAAATATGCAAGGTAACTACATTTCCTTTAATATAGGAATTTCCATAACCAGCTATGAATCAAGAGAACATGAATGTTTGCGGTCCTGATATATGGAGACGAATTAGAAGACAACTTTTAATCTTCTTTCTTTGCACAGCACATTTTGCTGTAGAAAGTGGATACAAATCACCTTTGAATGTAATAGTTAACATAAGTAATGAAATTAAAGAAAAACGACTTTTCAGATCGAAGGTGAATCTATGAAATTTGCTAATGTCGTCATAAATGATCGTAAAGAAGTGGTGGTTTTCACTTCAAAGGGCTTATTTAATTTATCTGCTATTTCACAGATAAGCCAAAATTTTGTTCCACTTTTTAAAAACACTGATGAATTAATAAGATCCAATTTCGATATAGATAAAATTGACCAGGTGATAACTGATAATCATGAAGAACTGAAGAATAAAAAAATACCAACTGAGTACCATTTCCGCTTCTTACCGTGTATTGAAAACCCGTCTAAGATAATCTGTGTTGGCCTTAATTATAGAAGACATGCAATGGAAGAAGGAACTGCGATTCCAAAGGAACCCGTCCTTTTTGGAAAATTCAATAATACCCTAGCAGGCAATCTCGAACAAATAAAAATTCCAGCAGAAAGCAAGGAAATGGATTATGAAGGTGAGATGGGGTTAGTCATAGGGAAAGAGTGCAGCCATGTTTCAAGCAAGGACGCACTGAATTATGTATACGGTTACTTCGTTGCTAACGACGTATCAGCCAGAGACTTACAGTTTAAGTCATCGCAGTGGTTGTTGGGAAAATCGCTGGATAAATTCGCGCCCATTGGACCATGGGTTGTTACTGCAGACGAGGTTAAAGATCCGGACTCTTTGCAGTTAAGGACCTTTGTTAATGACGAATTGCGTCAGAACTCAAACACTTCAGATATGATATTCAATACTATGGAGTTGGTATCATATATTTCTAAATTCTTCACACTTTATCCGAACGATATAATCCTTACCGGCACGCCAGAAGGTGTAATCCAAGGGATGCCAGAAGATAAGAGAGTGTGGCTTAGAAGAGGAGATAAAGTTGTGGTGGAAATTGAGCAACTGGGAAAACTTGAAAATACTTTTATCTAAGATATGTTAATCAATCTAGATCAAGCATCATACTATCTTATAAAGATGACCAAAGCTTCTGTTGGAGAATTATATCTAAGTTTGACTTCGCACCACCATTAAAACTACAATTCTTGTTGTGATTAGGTTCCCTAGTAGTAGACATTATTATTATGTTACTTACCTGAACTCTTTCACATTAACACATATTTTTTAATCAGCTGAACCCGTGATATGGGGAATGAGATGGTATTTGGTCATTTTTCATTTCGATCCATACGTATCCTTCCGAGCCTTTATTCTAGCCATCTTCAGTGGAAATATGTAAATAGTATTAACACATATGGTAACACATATGTCCATGATCGATAACGCTCCTGATGCAGTCAAAGAGACATACCTCAAGATGAAA
>JAJZXP010000334.1 GCA_021806345.1 Thermoplasmata archaeon
GTTCTTCATGTACATTTTCTCTTTAATTTCCCCCTAAATTTCCATATATTCCGCTATTCTGACAAGGAATATTCTGTTACTCTTCGCCATGATCTGCTCTTTTATTTCATTGAATACCAGACGATCCCTCTCTGTTTTCGATAATCCTTCCGGAAATGCCAGATTGTATTCCGATCCGACAATTTATCCGGGAATGCAAGAAACTTCATGAATGATATCCGATCCCTGATCTCCCTTTCTATCTGTAGTTCGGAAAATTTGTACCTTTGTTGAAGAAGCAGTGATTTTACAATGAGAACTGGATCATAATTGGGCATTCCTCCTTTCTCTGTGTCATTGCTGAAAAGATAAGCAAGAATGGGCCTGATCCTTTCAAAGTCAATGCGTTCCGATTACCGGAAAGGGGTTGCCAAGTGTGTCAATATCCCTGTGCGGTTAGGATAATCCAGTATGGTAAAGGTCCATGGATATTGTTCATGAGGTCATGAAAAAGGGTTTCGGTGGGAGTTTTTGGAAATCCTCATTTTAAGGTTCTTCAACTACATATATAATTTCATGTCAAGCACTGAGTTTTTAGTTGGATTAATAGTTGGGATGATCGTAATAATTGCGGTTGTAGTTGGTGTCTCCACTGTAGTGAAGTCCGCATTTAGATGATCACACTTCATTTAAAGTTAATTCGATAAAGACAACACAAACTGTACTGTAACAGGTAAAACTGCTTACTGTATGAGTAGGTGAAAAGACCAAGGATGTAAAAATAAAAGATTGCATTATTTTACAATGGGGGATAATATGACATGTTCTGGAATACAGGAGGATGACTCGATAGTCTTTTGACTACCTGCTCTTTAGACTTTCTAAACTCTTGCTCATTCATGAATGCATTGATAAGAATGAACACCAGATTGACAAGCGCAGCAAAAAGTCTCTCCCAGGGTCTCTCGCCGTGAAGTAGAGAGTTACGCTGATCTGATATTATGTCATACGCCTTTCTATTTTCATACATTTCAGAAAAGGCTTCTTCAAAATGTTCCCTGAATAATGAAAGATTTTCCTTCAACAAGCTGTTTTTTGTGAAATGCTCCACACCTCTTAACAACAATGCCAAGTTAGAAATCTTGAATCCCAATAGCCTTTTCAACTCTACATTCTCTGCATCCTCAGACAAGAATTGCTTCTGCGAAAATTCTGGTTGGTACTGGTTATCGCCTACACACTTCCTCCAATGCGTCTTTAACAATCCATCGATGAGGGGATAAGCCAAATGAGCAATGATTATATGATCATAAGCTCTGTTATACCTCTTGGGAGAAATAGCCATTCGCGCTTCTTCGACTCTTCTTGTATCAGGAGTTGGCCAAGGGTTATATGTCCTGCTAAAAATCACATCCATCAAGAGAAAAAATCGCTGAACTATATCTGGATCAATTGAAGTTAATATTACCTGGCTTTCTTTTAATAAATCTGCTCCAAATGACCAATAAAAATAATGGTCAAAATTAACAAGGTACTTCTCTACATCAATCAGAAATATTGGGGTCTTCTGATAGGCATTAAAATCAAGGAACTCCATTCTAACTTTGTTTAAAATCTGCAAATTGTTGTCACAGGGGGAAATCATTGAAGACGCTATAATAATATTTTTAGGGTTATAGTTCCCAGAAATAACCCTTGGGAAATTCTGTTGAAGACAGTTCAAATATTCAGCAACTATTTTCTTCACCTGGGAAGCACTGATATCAGGAGTCCTTGTTTCACACAAATCAATCCACTCATTGTTTTAACTTCTAATTTTTTTAAAGTCTTAAAGTTATTTGTTCTCGTTGTGAGCCATCAGAGAATTATTAGTATAGGTTGAATTGTAAAATTGTCGTGAACTTATAAGACTACCCAAATGACTGGCAATGCAATGGAGTCGCACCGTCTCAAATTTCGTGTATGCTCAAGGACACCTCCTCTGGAACATTGTCCGTTATGGCGTCCATGCATTTATAGAACCCGTGCGAATCGGAGAGACTTTTTTTGTTCAACTCTCTGTGAAGGAATCGTATTCATTGCACCCCCCTCCGAAGGATCTGCCCTTCCATTTCGCCAAAAATACCACTACACTCTTATGACAAGAGTGTATAAAAAGTAATGGAAAAATGAATTTTAAAAATGCATGAAGAAGCAGTAAATTAAAGGTTTATCAAATGGTTTAATACACTTTTGTAAACAAAAGTGTGCTTCCCACAATAACTCACTATGTGACTTATATAATGATAGAGGCGGATTCCGAAATGGCGTTAAAAAGTTAAACGCAACGCAGTAGAAATTACAGAAAAACCGTTTATTTGCAGTATCAAACAACAAAATGCCGTATTTGAAAAATACATTAAAAACAGATGAAATTTTGGTTAAATAGAGATGAAAATTTATCACTCCCTGAAATTTTAAATAGTCTCCACAAATATGATCAATAACCCGATCATAAAGGAACCTAAGGGGGGGAATTAATGAGGAAGGTTTACGACATCAGATATCAAGGCGGCAGATGTCCTCTGTGCTATGAGTACGTGTAGAACCTTACAGCTGAGAAGGCTTATGTGTGCATGGAAACCACTCGATTGACGCAGACAGCTACGGAAGAATCACTAAGGCCGTCGGTAAAATTAGAGAAATCTTGCAGGAGGCGAAGAAAAGAAAAAGGTAGATTTTACAAATGTATGAAAGCACTTAATCTGGAAATAATAAACTCCACTCCCATCAACCCTTTTTCCTATGCTGTGTTGCCATTTTTTTTCAACTGTCTGATCAGATCAGTAAGACTCATGGATGCTTGAATGGTGAGAAATGGTGATTGTAGTACGGTAACCTGATGATTATCATAAGATGAGGTATAAAGTATCAACTTGGCCATCAATTGAATTCAAGTATGGCAGAGGCTTGGTATGTGCTACTTTTCTTTTAGAGAATCGCGTAATTTAGATAGCATCTTAAGTTTTCTTTCAATGTCGAAAGGAAAATTCAGGAAATGGAATACAATTCGTGAGGTTGACAAAAGAGAAAAGAGTAATTCACCCATTTTCATTACCTTTTCTCTATCGACTTCAGGAAACGCAAATGTTGAATCATTACAATCAACATAAAGCCCTCTTTCCTTGATTCTGCTACCAAAATTATCAAGCATTTTACGATAGTGTATTGAATCTGCTGTAAAATTGAAAAGGTCCTGCACAATTCGGATTTGAAGAGGCGAAAATATGCAGGACCAGTTAGATGTAGTGAAAGAGATAATAAGTATTTTCCTGAAGGACAGCAAGGAAGGAAAGAAACAGCTCATAGAGTGGTTTCTCAATGACGTCATGGAGGAAGAGGCAAGAGTACAGCTCTCATCCATGCCATACGAGAGAACAGAAGAAAGGAAAGGACACAGGAACGGAACGAGAACAAGGAAACTGAAGACAGTCGACGGTGCACTGGAACTGAAGAAACCACAGATAAGGGAGTTTCCCTTTCAGACCAAGGTGATCGAGAGATATTCAAGGGTTGAGAAGGCTCTCCATTCCGTCATACTGGAATCGTACATACAGGGTGTTTCGACAAGAAATGTCATGAACGTTGTTGAATCTCTCGGTGTTGAGAACATTTCCACATCGTATGTCTAAGCACTTGCGTCTGAACTGGATGCAAAGGTGAAATCATTCCTTGAAAGGAGTATAGACCGACCCATGAAATTCATCTACATAGATGCGACATACTTCAAGATAAGGGAGAATGGAAGATATGGAAACAAGGCACTGTACGTCTGTATTGGCATAGACTCGGATGGAAGAAGGGAGATTCTTTCCTGCAAGCTCTGCGATTCAGAAACTGAGATGGAATGGGAATCATTCTTTGATGATCTTAAGGAGAGAGGCCTCAAAGGTATAGAACTTGTAATATCAGATGGCCATAAGGGGATACAGGAATCAGTTACACGATCCTTTTTAGGTGCAGCATGGCAGTACTGCCATGTGCATTTCATGAGAAATCTCATGAAATTGATTCACAAGAAGAAGCAGTCGTCTGTCAGTGAACAGGGACTATACAACGGCAGAGTACTGCACACATTCAGGTGGATGCAGAGAAGTGTGCCCCATGAAGATCAACATTCCCAGGGTACTGGAATACGTAAAATGGGTCGGCATGGAGAGAATAAGAAAACACAGGACATGATTTTTTAGTTTAAGATATTAATTCTAAAAGCTACTCTAAAAGATTTCTCTTCAACAAGAACCATGAGATATAAGTCACGTCCTATAATCAGCGCTTATTTACCGATATACTCTCTATTAAGCTGTTTCTCTGGGGAGTAAAACGTCGCACTTTTTACAAAATTCACAACAGCTCTTCCCAGCATTTTAATTATTTTTTCGACCACCGATGCCTTTCATGCTCCCACTTATTCATTTTCCCATTATTTACGACTATCAGTTTGCCAATTTTGCTAACAGCGGATGTAATGTGTACCTAACCCACATCAAGTTGATGATGAATGCATAAAGACAGACTTAATCAACATGATACTAATTACTGTGAATATTATGCGATACACCCCTGCTTTGGGCACCGATCCCAAAGTTCGTAGAATTATTGAGCGAGTCTATGAGCACCAAGAATTTCCTAAAGATTCCATAAATGTTCACCTGGCAGGATTTCCTTCCGATGCAGGAATAATATCTGAAAGAAGAGGCGCTAGAATGGGACCCAAGGCGATAAGAGATGCTCTCTATGGCTATTCAATCTTCTGCACTGATCACAAGGCTTCATTATCTTCTATTGCAGTGATCGATCATGGGGATGAACCGCTGTCCCCATATGATTATGTTGAAGCTCATAGTACAGCAGAGGAATTTTTACAGTCTCTTCATATGGAAAAATGGAAGGGTAAATCGGTCTTTCTTGGCGGTGATCATTCATTGACCGAGCCAATTATAAAAAAAATTGCCGCCCTAAATCCAGGTGAGCCACTTGGAGTTTTGCTATTTGATTCACATCACGATATAAGAGAACCATGGACGCACAACTCTGGATCTTGGGGATACAACATCCTTAAGCAGAACTGTGGACCAATATCTGGAGACAATTTCATAGAGATAGGGATTCATGGCTTCAGATATTCCGCTTTTTATGAGGATTTTATGAGCGAAAACGGTATTATGTATTATACTTCTAACGATGTCTGGAAGAAGGGAATTGATGAAATTGTCTCGGAAGCATTGAACAGATTAAAGAATAAGTGCAGCAGAATATACGTCTCCGTGGATATTGATGTACTGGACCAAGCATTCGCTCCAGGGGTAAGTGCGGCATCACCCGGTGGATTAACCCCCAGAGAATTGTTCACTGCACTTCACACTCTGGGACAAGAAAAAAGCGTAATTGGAATGGATATGATGGAGCTTTCTCCACCCCTCGATATTAACAATTCAACCATAAGATGTGCCTCTGAATCAATTGCCCACTTCCTGTGTGGAGTATCCTCAAATGTGCAGAGTTCATATTGACAATTGGAACATAGAGAGCACACAGCAATTATTCCAGTTTAGAAAACGCTAAAACTGGACATAATGCCTCTACTGAAAATTTAAATACTCCACGATATTTTGAATAAAATGGAACAAACTCAGACACTACAAAAGGACTCATTGGGCATAGGTATGGTGGTAGCACAAAGTCTCACGACTGTGGCTCCTCTAATGGATCTAATAGCATTCATAACTACCGCTGCTCTCTATGCTTATGGTGCTCTCCCGCTGGCTTTCCTTCTTGCATTCATAGCAACATTCCTGAGCATCAATACAATATTCCAGTTTTCAAAAAAGATAGCAAGCAGTGGTGGATATTACACATTTGTAGGGAAAGGCTTGGGTGCCAGACCCGGCATATTCACAGGCTGGCTATACCTCATATACACATGGTTCATTGTTCCTAACGAAGCATTATTTTTTGGAGCTCTTTTCTTCCCTGCCGCTTTCCAGCTTCTTACAGGAATTGCGCTTCCCGTACTTGTGTGGATTCCCATGACACTTATACTCATAATATTCGTATTCGGCATGTCGTATCTTGGAATCAAGCCCTCACTGAAGTATAGCCTAATAACTGGAATACTTGAAGTTTTGGTCATCCTGGTGTTCAGTTTCGTCGTAATGGGGAAAAGTGGTTCGCTGAACACGCCATTCGTATTTTCCCTTAAGTTTTCTCAAAATGGATGGAATGGTGTGCTTCTGGGAATGATTTTCTCTGTGATTTCTTTCGGGGGGTCTGGCACTCCTGTTACATTGGGAGAAGAGGCAAAACTGCCGCACAAGTCAATAGGTAGGTCAGTTATTATTTCAATGCTAATAAGCGGTATCACTATAACCATAGCCGCTTATGCGCTCACCATTGGCTGGGGCCCCTCAAAGATGTCTTCATTTGGCAGTCAACTGATTCCTGGAATTATTGAGGCAAAAACTTTTATGGGGCTCGCAGGAGCTGCTGTTCTTACAATACTTGGTGTGAACAGCTTTTTTAACTCTGCGCTTTCATCATTTAATGCTGGTGTAAGGACTACATTTGCAATAGCTAGAGATGGGGTGCTGCTTCCGAAGAGTCTCGCCAAGGTTCACAAGAAATTCGGCAGCCCATATTCTGTTATCTTTCTTAACATAATAATTTCCACCATACTTGCCATTCCGCTTGCTTATCTCATAACTCCGTTGAACGCGTTCCTAATCGAGGTAACTGGAGTCACAGTTTCCTATTTCCTGTACCACATAATGACAAACGTGTCACTTGGTGTTTATTTCAGGAGGATAGGAGAGCTAAGTATACTGAAGCATATAGTCATTCCATGGATCGCTACATTGTTCTTTGCAGTCATTCTCTATTATTCCATAGTGCCAATTTCATACCCTGTCAGTTACGGAACATTTATAATAGCAGCTTGGGGGGTAATTGGTATTATAATTGCAATGACATTAAAAAAGGAGCGCCTCTCAAGAAGCGAACTGTTTGTCTCCTACGAGGCTGGAATCCCCGATAGCAAGTAAGAAAATTTTCTAGATTTTTCTAATTTTAAGATTCCATTTTATCTCAATTTGTGTATCAAGAAGATAATGCCGCAGTGAATACATAGCGTCCAGAAAGTTGTAGAATTATGAATGATGTCTTTTTTAAAGCATTTCTCTGTTCATGCGTTCAATGAGATTTGTTGAGGTAATTGAACATCATATTGATTCAGGGTAACCGTGATACCGGGCAATCCGTAAAAGTTCTTTTCAGTGTCGTGTGCCTCCCACAATGAGCCACTATGTGACTTATATAATGACAGAGAGGGCGTCCAGAAACGTGTCACTTTTGGTGACATTAGTAAAGAAAACCAATCATCCAAATAGGAATTTTAAGGTTTTCCTTGAGAGAACTACTTGTCACCACAATGTGATTTTTATGTCATTATGAAGTGACATTCTTTTATTGTACCCTTGATTTTACGGTTTCCTCATTTGTCACTCCCTCGAAATTTTAAATAGTCTTCACAAATATGATCAATAAATAAGCCTATTGTTTCAGGGCGTGATAAGTCTATAGATTCCATATTTTTGAAAAATCTTAACATGATTACTAATCCTATCTATCTGCCTCTCAAAAGATTTACTATCTCTTTATTGGCTATGTAGTTGTTGAGTCCATGGTCATCATGGGTTCTCACTAAAGTGGAAAGCTTTACTGTCTCTTCTCCGATTTTATCGAGATTATATAACCTTGTATAAAATGGTGCTTTCTTTAAGGAATCACCATCTTGCACCGCTGCATTCATATTATCGGAGGTCCAGCTATTGAAATCTGCAACTATACGATCTTCGTTAAGTCTGCGATATTTATATATATCGCTGGCGAAGACCCTAGGGGCATCCGCTAATGTATTCATCGGAGATGGGTTAAATTTGGTTGGTTTCATCCTATATTTATCACCAATGGCATTCAGCCCGTACGTAAATGAAGCCATATCTTCTGCATTTGGTCCTTCTTCACTCTTCTTATATGGCTTTACGTTGAATCCATAAATAAAGTAATTCTCTTCCTTTTCAGCTCCAAAGTGGGACATTATTCTATTAATCTTTCCAATAACTGAAGGAGAAGTCAGCCTCTCCCCTTTAAAATCAATTACAAATAAATCTGGAGCAATGTTTTCATCTTTGTAGAGATCAAAAAACTTAGGAACATAAGATCTAGGATAAAATGAGGGTAAGAACCCTGCGACTTTAATATTACTAGAAATATGGCTTTTACTTCGAAGCAGCCTTGTTACAAAACTGTCGTAAATCTTGACTCTATCGTCTCCTTTAATATCATCACCAAACCTCAGAGTAGGTACCACAAATAGGGCATTAGATGGCCAGGTTAAAATATCCATGATAAATTCAATATCCTCATCTGAAAACGAATCTCCGCGATTGAATTCTAAGGTTATAAATATGATTGGTATCAATCTACTGAAGGAACCTCTTCTTTCAATAATTGTTGGTGGCAGTTTAGAATATATCAACTTCTTTCTCTGTTCTTCATCCCCGTCTATTAGCCTTAAGAGATCTAGGTCTAATCGCAGTGGGGCCTCGTATATTGAACTTTTAACATGTCTGAGGTATACATTGCTTATAAAGGAATTTGTAAACTTCTTACAAACAGCTCTATTGAAGTCTGTTATAGAATTACCTCCTATATCAAGTGTCACGAGCCTTAAGAACGGGAGATTATCGTTCAACTCTGCGAGCTTAACTCTGTAGTTTTTTACCATCGAGCGTCACCTCTCCATCCATATAGATATGTAAGTTATGGCTCTCACAATTTTTTAGCTTCAAAATTACACATTGAACGAACGTCTCGTGCCTCCACAAAAAGTAGACCATTTTCCCATCAGAGGATTCAGCAAATAAAAATTGATTAACATCCAAGCTTTGTATTGAACCAATTATCTCCTTTGCATATTCTCCGTTCAACCCTAGTGTACCCAAACCAAGTGTACCAATATTTATGCCAGCTGCCACCTTCTTTGCTTGCGATCCCAACTTTATCGCCCAGAAGTCTCTGCCAATTCCTGAAGTTGTGAAAAAGATATCTTAACTACTGGTATTTTAGAGATCTTTTCCTTTATAAGTGAATTCTTTGTTAACTGAGGAAACAATGCGTATGTTAAGGCAATTAATTTCTTATCATTAAGTTCGGAAACAGCCTTAATCAACTTATCCATCTTTTCAACTAACTTTGGGTTAGAACGCTCGAATTCCTCCATGGCTTTTTTCCCATCATCTGACAACGTGAATCCGTTCACTTCGTCGAATTTCAGAAAACCCTCCTCTCTCAATTGGCCTGCATCTTCCTCTATTTCGTCAGAGAATGCCCCAAAATAATATGCATTATGAGTGGATGGAACTTTGCCTTCCATTATTGCCTTTGAAAGAAGGGACAACTTTTGCAATCTTGTTGACTTAATTTTACCAGACAGACCAATCAACGAAATGATTAAAAGCTCATCATCTGATAGGTCGTTTTCCATATTTTATCAATTGCATATTGGTAGTTTAGATTTTAATATTTCTATGGAAATCTTTATTTTTTGGGGAGAAGCGAAATAAGCTTTTGATAAAGCATGTAGTTGTCATATTGAAAATGTAAAGCTAGCCTTCGTAAATTTATTCCTCTTAGAGTATGCTATCTTTTTCAAAATTACTTTAAAATCCCTCCCTTAGAACCCAACTTCTTCACTGAGTCAAAGATTTTCGTTGATTTCTTCAAGCATGGCCATTCATTATGAAATCGCCATTTTAATACATGTGATTCCTGTAACGTTTGAGACGCATATGAGCCACAGCAAATATTAATCAAAAGTTGGTATAGAGGAGGAAATGAAAACATCGCCTCCGTTAAACTATATTGCGATCAGAGGGATATGATATTAAATATTAAAGTTGTGCCATTTTGATGAATCATTTAGATTGTCGGAGTACATCTCGGAACTGCTAATCTTCCACATTCTGCCCCACTCATCTAATGGCACTACTATTCCCCCAAAGAGGTTCTTTCCTTTCAGATTTTCTTCATTAATGTATTTCTGAAGGGCTTCCGCTTTATTCTTTGCATACTTATCAGATGCTGTGCTCCCTCTCTTAGTGTCAAATAAACCGATTCTTCCATCTTTAAACTTTACAATGAAATCCAAGTAAAAAGATGCTTTAAATCCCTCCTCAGTTGTATACCCTATTGAGAAATATTTAGGTTCATCTTCTCTGTTCTTGTACCACCATTCCACATTTTCACTGGATTCTAACAACTTTATGAAATTCCTCTCAGGTTTGCTAGCTTCGTTGTATAAGTAAAAAGGTTGCATAACAGATTTTTTGGATATTGCCTGAAAATACTTCTCATTGTAGGTGATAATATTTGGGACTTCCCAGTTTTCATTTTCTATGAACATGCTGCCGTTTTTAAGAGACTCTGCAACTTCTAACCCGTAACGTTCCTTGCTCAATTGTAAAGCCTCCTCAAAAAGATATATGTTATCCTCTCCAAGGACAACCTTCTGGGCTTCCTCAGAGTGCTTACTTATCCCAAATTTATCTCTTAAGAATGTATAAATTGCATTTTTTATCCTATCACTAGAATCAACCATTGCATAGGGACTTGCCACTCTTCGCACGAACATATCGAATTTATCACAAATCTCTTTAGGACTTGACGGTACCGGTATCTGGCCTTTATACTCAATCTGCCCTGGCTTATCAATTTCAGATATTGTCCCGTCGGCAATAACCATATCTGTGATTGTTTCAGGCTTTAAATTCAATTTTTTTTGGATTTCGAGTTCTTCT
This sequence comes from Thermoplasmata archaeon, assembly GCA_021806345.1. Next base: position 10,875 of record JAJZXP010000334.1, read on the forward strand.
GCAACATTTTGAAATATCTTTATAAAGTTACCAGTAAGTCTTGTTCTTTCTCTTTGTCTCCTTAGATAAACCGATCTTAACTTTATGTTCTGGTACTCCGGAATTCTTAGGGACTCAAGAACCGTGAAATAATCCTTGGCCTCTCCTTCATCTATTATTACCTGATCCACATTTGTGAAAACATATGCACGATTCAACTCTTCATTGTTGTAATAGCAGAATTCTGGCATCCTCATTATTCGACCCACAGTCTGTATTGTAAAGGTTAAGCTCTTCATCTCTCTAAAAATAACAAGAATTGAGGCTCTTGGACAATCCCAACCAAGCGCTATCGCCTGTTTGAATATTAGCACCTTTACTTCGTTTTCGTTTTTCTCAATGTTTGCAAGATTGTCTGATTTATCTTCCGATAGCCATATTGAAAGGCTACCGTTTGAAACGTTTATGTCAAACTTGGAATCTAAGTATCTTACTATGTCATCTTTCTTAACATCAACATTTCCAGATCTATTATCCGGCAACTGTATTAGGAGAAGCGGATTTACATTCGTACCTTCCTTTTTATATAATTCAGCCAATTGCTCTCTCTTTTTGATAGCCTGATCAAGAACAAGTTCATTTGAGGTCTGATTGTCAACCTTAAGAGATAGAAATTCCGGATTTATAGAGACCTCTCTTTTGATCATCTCCTCGGCTATAACATCGCTAAGCTTGACTTCTACACGACCAACCTGAACATCAAAGCTATACACCTTGTTAATTGGAGTTGCGGATACTTCCAGTGTTATATCTGGGGAAATTATGTTTATAAGTTCCCTTGACCGCTCTGCGTTTGCCGTATGGTGACTCTCATCGATTACCAGAAGTATCCTTCTTCCCTCTTCCTTGGTGTTGCTTATTATGCTGTTAAGATTGTTATCAAGTTCATTTTCACGAACCATTATGTTAACATTCTTCCTGTTTATACTTTCCCAATTAATGAACAGTATCTCATTTTGATCTATTTTCCTATCCACCAAGTCAGAGAAGTAGCTGCATTTTATAAGGCGCAGATCTTCGAAATATCTTTCTAGCTTTTCTTTACTCTGTTCATGAAGCATTCTAACAGAAATCCAAACAATAGATATGTTTGAGTTTGGGATGAGAGCTATATTTTTCAATAATTCTGACACCATGAGAGTTTTGCCGGATCCAGTGGGTGATTTAAATGTAATTACTGCCTTTTCAGATTTATTAAGGAAAGTGAGGACTTTCACAGTTAATTCCCCTATTGCCTTAATCTGATAATCTTTTAGAGCAATCATCTGAACAGCCTCCTGTACACATTCATTATTGAAGCGGGGATTGGTCTAACTTCAATAAGATCTGCAATTTCTTCAAACTCTTCCTCTTTGTTTGAATCATCAAGGGAAAAAATATAGATAACAGCTTTTCTGTTCAAGCTCTTTAGCTTAGTCTTGCACTCATCAATTCCATCATCGTCGTAAATTATGCTAAGCAATTTCTCACTTTCACCGCTGTATATCCTAAACTCTTTTCCCTCAAATTCCAGATTAAAGCAGTTTTCCTTTAGGCAAAGCATCTCAGTGGAACGATCTACAAGCTTCTTTTTATTTGCATCCGTCTCAGTTGCATCTACGAAATCAGTACGGTAATATTTCAAGGAAATCGAGTTCCTTTCATTTAACCCCTTAAAATCGTCTCTGTGAAAATCAAGTACTTTTTTTAATCTTGGATAACAGACTTCTGTGCTGATGTTGTTTTCATTGTTTGTACAGAGAATAAACCGTCGTGTTCCACCATCTTTTAGATTAGCTTCGATGACGGCTTGACCGGTCGTGCCTGAACCGGCAAAAAAATCCAATATTATACTATTTTTATTTGATGCAAGCTCAATAATTGTTTCTAACTGTTTTGTCGGTTTGGGATTGTTGAAATTAGTATCTCCTAACAAACTTTTTAATTCTTTGGTACCATTTGTTGTAGTACCCGCATCGTCCCACCACGTTGTAGCGACTTTTCCACCTGATCGTTCAGCATCCGTAAGGAAGTATTTCTTGGATAGGCTCTTCCCTCTCTTCACAATAAGACCCTGCTCATATAGCTCTTGCATAGTTTCCTTTGAATAACGCCAATATCCTTTGATCCCTAAAAATTCATAATAGGGGTTTCCCTTCCTCTTGCCTCCCGGTCCGTCTACGGGGGTCAACTTATATGGGCCTCTGGGGTCATTATCTGGATTTTTGAAACCTGATAAATCCTTTTCAAGCCGGAATTCTTTGCGATGCCTAAACTTCTCTTCTAGATTTTTTGCATATACGAGTACGTAATTATGATTTTGAGATATGAGTAGGTCGTTTGAAATTGATTCTCTGTGTTTCCATGCTATAACACCAATTAAGTTTTTTTCGTCGAAAACATAATCGCATAGTAACTTTAGTTGAGCCATTTCATTATCATCGATGGTAATGAAAATAGATCCTCTATCATTTAAGAGGTTTTTTGCAGGTTTTAACCTTGGATACATAAAGGAAAGCCATTTGCTATGACGGTAAGTATCCGACTTATCCACAATATTATCATTGTAAATGAAGTCGCCATTTCCAGTATTATATGGCGGATCAATGAATATCACGTCAATGGAACCTGGATGGGTGTAGTTCAGGACAGACAAGGCGTGATAGTTATCTCCTTCTATCAACACATTAACAAGACTGTCCATGGAAGAAGATAGTGACAATTCTTTGACTTCCTTCAAGACAGGAAGCATTTTCTTACATTTTTCTACAACGTTTTATCTTTTCTCTTCCCAGACTATGCCATATTTCTTTCGTTTTTTTAGTTTTCTAATTTCGTCGATTAATTCCTCTTTTGTCCATCCATAATAGTCATTGGTGTCAATAACCCTGTTTCCTTCATAAGAAGTAGAGGGTGAACCTAACTCATTACTGAGTGATTCTTCGGTTTCTGGAGAGGCCATATATGTGTTAGTTAAAGGTATTAATAAAACGTTACTTTCAAAGAAGGCATTAGAAAGTAAGCGACTTCATACATGAGCTTTGGATATATTTTTTGTTAAAAGAATATCAGTGGATCGGCACCCCCATTTAAAAAAATGTTAATTTCACTTCTTT
>JAJZXP010000373.1 GCA_021806345.1 Thermoplasmata archaeon
TGTACTGATCGCCTCCCCTCAAATATGGGGGATCCAGATACAACATAACATCTGGCCTGTTGTATCTCTTAATCATGGACTTAAAATCCATGTTCTCAACAATCCATTTCTTCACAAGGAGAAAATCTTCAGTTCTCAATGGCGGAAGATTAGCCTTCTTGTAATATCTCTTGAATGCCTTTCCTGCACCAGAGAATGAAAAGGTATGCAGATATATGGTCTTAAAGGCAATGTCCACATCACTTCTTGGATCAGATAGCTTCAACTCCTGAAATATGGCCTCATGAGGAAACGCATTCCTCAACTTCTTCTCCAGAAGCATTCTTTTCCTGCTGTCTTGGAGAACCTTGAATGTCACATAGAGATCCTTATTGATGTCGTTATACACCTTCACCTTCTTCCACTCATCAGGTATGTTCAACAATACCTTACCTGACCCCCCGAATACATCAACAACTACATCAAATTGGTCTAGATTTTTCTCCAGGATCTCAAGGATATTTTTGATCTGATAGAATCTGCCGCCATAATACGGAAAGGTGCTCTTCATATGATTGTCGATTACGCAATCATTTAATCCTTAAATGATTTCGCTTTCAGCAATAATAAATTATATTGAATTCACCTAACTTTCATGTGGATCCCATAAGGATGATAGAGAAGCAGTCAGGATTCCTTAGACTGTTGCTTTACCTGGACGAGCATGGCGAACAGGCCATAACAGAGATACTCGATGGTTCCGGGATACCCGTGCATCAGCTGTATGCAAGCATTGAGATGGCCAGAAACTGGAAACTGGTTTCCTCGAGGATCGACAAATCAAGTTATCCGAACAGGAATTTGATTGGAATTACGGGGAAGGGGAGAATTGCTTCTAATAGATTAAGGGCATTTCTAAATAATATTTATTGAAATTAGGGTAACGACCCCTATCTTTGACTGGTAACGTTATTAATTTTAACTAAAAGTGATATACCTATTCGTGACTCAGGAGAAAGATATTCCTTTCATAGATACAATACAATGCGGGGATAATAATACCCTCGTAAAAGAACTTCCAGATAAGTGCATTGACCTGATTATCACTTCACCACCTTATTTTCAGCAGAGGGATTATGGAGGGGGGAGCCTGGGAAGTGAGAGTGAAGTCAATAATTATCTAGATGCCCTCTTAGACTTACTAAAGGAAGAATTACGCATACTGAAACCTGGAGGAAATATTGTTTATAATATTGGGGATAAATACAAGAATGGTTCCTTACTCCTGATTCCATTTAGATTTGCCATAAAAGCAACCGAGGAATTAGGTATAAAGCTGGTTAATAACATAACATGGGTTAAATCTAACCCAACGCCTAGGCAGTATAACAAGAGGTTAGTCAATAGCACTGAGCCTTTTTTCCATTTCGCAAAGTCGAGCGACTATTACTATGATTTGGACCATTACCATGCAACTAAACCACAGAAAAAAAACACGCCAGGTGCAAATTTCGGGAAGCGATATTATGAGCTAATTGAACAGTCCAAACTGACGTCTGAACAAAAAGAGATTGCAAGAACCGAGTTAAGCAATGTTATCGATGAAGTAAGATCTGGTGTAATCAGCAGTTTTAGAATGAAGATAAGGGGAATCCATTCGCTTCCATTCGGCGGCCAAGACGGTGGAAGGATGATCCAACTGTCAAAAAAAGGATTTACAATCATAAGAATTCCAGGAAACTCAATCAAGAGAGATGTAGTAGAGTCATCTGTAGAAACCATTAAAGGGAATATCCATCCTGCCGTTTATCCAGAAGCAATAATTGGGGATTTGGTAACCTTATTATCACCAATAAATGGAGTTGTTCTAGACCCATACATGGGATCAGGAACTACGGCAATAGCAGCGATTAAAAACAATAGGCACTACATTGGATTCGAAATAGTGCCAGAATACTGTAATATGGCAACCTCGAGGCTCGCAGAATTATTATAGTTCTTAATCAATAACTTTTTAATGCCGTTAAATGGCTATGAAAAAGAGAGGAGTTTGCTCCTTGAGACGTATTCATCTGCTTATGAAATGTATAGAAATGGTAATAATTTGACTCTGCCTCAGGAAATAACCGTGTCTGTGGACCTAATTATTGAGAAATCTGAAGATAACAGAGGGTTGTTGGCAGTTACGGTAACGTCTTTATTAAAGAAGATTGCGGACCCTGCACAAGATGTTAGATACCATCAAAGCGGCATGCATGCCGGTTACTCGGGTAGAACGCTGGATACTGAAGTTGTCACCCCATTCTTAAGAAGTGAAAATTTGCCGCACATGGCTGAGTCTGGATGGTTAACGAGGTCACTTGAACATCCAGTCCCTTACGATTTGAATTATACTGGAAGTATAAGACCAAAGACACTTAAAACGGCATTTCTTTCTCTTTTAGACGGTGTTCAAGAGAAGGGATGGGATGCTGGTGATATCCTTAAATACACGTTTGTAGAGCTCATAAAACAAAGGGAAGTACATAATTCTCTGCAACTATCCAAGCCACGAGATAAAACCATTGATTGGATTGTTAAATCTCTAATGGACCACTTTAATGAAGATTACAGTGCACCAGGCGCCTCCCGACTACCGGTCCTTGCAATATACGCTGCATATCAACAATTCATAGCAGAGGTCAAGAGATACCGAGGTAAGAAACTTGCACCATTAAAATCCCATAATTCACCTGACACAATGGCTGGCGATGTAGGAGATATACAAGTTCTCAACGAGGATGATTCAGTCTTTGAAGGGATTGAAGTCAAGCACAACATTAAGATTACGGCCGATCTTGTAGAAACTTCATACAACAAATTTCGTTCACAGCAAGTAGACAGGTACTACCTGTTAACCACAAAAAATGATGACCCGATTGATTTCTCTGAAGTGTCTAAGCGAGTTATCGAAATTAAGAGTAATCACGGTTGTCAAGTCATAGTAAATGGAGTTGAATCTTCTATGAAATATTATTTGCGTTTATTATCCAATACAAACGAATTTATCAGTAACTACGTGAATTTAGTTTCAAAAGACGAATCCATAAAATATGAACATCGCAAAAAGTGGAACGATATCGCCTCAAGATAAAGTTAGATTAGAATCAAAAGTCATCACTGTTTGCCAATCAGTTTTGGAATGGTGTAGCTAAATTGTGAGCCATCTTTTCTTTCTCCCCAGTAATATCTAAATTCTTCCGCACATTCAGGACAATGCAATTTATTTACCAGATGAAGTCCATGGGCCCATTCTTTCAAGACTCTGAAGTCTTTCCCCTTGTGACCACAGTATGGACATTCCAAAGCGCTTTCATATTTCATATGTACATGCAACCCCTGAGATTATTTTAAAAGTACCTATTTTCGAGAAAATGTGTACAGTAACAGAGCCCCTATTGCTACAAGCCCCACTGCAAAGAGAGTCCCTGGACTATCTTCTATAAGATGCCCTATCGGATCTTTAAATGGATCCCTTTTGTCAATGTGGCACTCGTACCTATCTCCAAATTCAACCGCATGAAACCCACTTTCTGAATCATTGAAAGAGGCTCGCCAATCTGCTATTTGTCCTTTTAACTCGCCAATGTGTTTTTTTAGAAAATTGCATCCTTCAGGCCTTGGCACTTCATGTCCTTCAGGCAGGAATTTCATAAAATTGAACTTGCCTCCCAAAGAAACTGTCCATTGAATTACGCTCTGCCAAAAGGTGTTGGGCGTCGTCATGTCAACATCATATTCTGTCAATCCAATCTTAATTAAATGACATAACCTATATTTTAATAATTCCCTACCTGACAATTCATAAGAAGTGGCAGGTTTCAAGGCTCATTTACCATGGTTGTTTTAAATACCCACGATTCAGGCCACAACTCTGTGAAACTAAACAATATTTAAAGAACAAGGAATTGTCAGGCATATTCCTAAAATTTTGACGAAATCAATCCAACTTTAATTTCTATAACCAGAATCGAGCAAAAAGAACTGCAGTTAACTAGAATAATTTACTTAAAGGATCTAATTTTTCATACCTCTTGAAAAGAAAGAACAGTTTAGGTATCCTAGTCTATGTTGCTATTGATAATTATTGTCATGCAGTCATAATAAAGTTTATATCTTTCTAACAGTGAAACATACTGTAGACATGGTGAATTGTTGTTAAATCCTAATGATACAGACATTGAAAATGTAAGAAATCTTGAAAAATCGCTCAAATCTCAAATAAGTAAACTTGAAGGACTGAGGGAGGAAGTAAGAAAGTTGAAATTTATCCCAGTCGACCCAATTGGATCTTACGTTTCTGTCACCTATAAAGCCATAGATGGCGGTAAGATGAAAATCTCTTTTGAACCCCTTGAAATTGATCTGATCGAAGTTGCAGATTCCTATGGGAATCTCAAGATGAAATTCGTTTTACCCAAAGAATCTGATGAGAGTGAGGAAGAAGAAGGTGATGTGATAGGAGAGGGCAATTTCCTTGACGAAGATCCAATTGTTAGAAAATTTCTGGATATGCTGGGAAAGAAAAGTGTTCAAGAAATCTCTGAAATACTAAATCAATCGGATACCTACATGGAGTTGTCAGAATGGGCTTGTATCTTTGAGAGGATTGCAAATTCAAGTGACGATCCCGTAATATTGATGAGAGATGGGCTGCTGAGAACTAAGAAGATTAAAGCTGAACTCATACCTAATCTTTGGGAAATTCTAAAGGAAAGGAAGAGACTCGTAAAATTGGTTGGTGTCTCGAAAACCTCCAAAGTAATGACATTGCTGTCAACGGCCATTTCAATGGAACATGTTTTTCCTGGTAATTCGATAGGTTATGTCAAGATCCCAAGACATCTGGAGGTGAGAGCTTATAGATGGTCCGGAAAGGGCAAAATTTCTGAAAAGAAAAATAAGATCTATTACGCATTTGGAGACTTATATATTGCAAAATTGTCTAGAAACAGTAACCTACTCGTCACCGTAGAAATTCCAAGAGATTTGGAAAATGATCAAGAAATATATTCAGACCGTGAAATTACTGAACTAATGGCACACTTGGCAAAGGATTCTGCCTATTCTTATCCTGTACTTGGGTATCCCCAGACAATTATGAGGGCACACGAGGCAGCCGCGAGAGTCGGTTTTCCAGCTTCTGTCGTTAGGGACAAGATCATGGATAAACTAAAAGAAATGCTAGACGAGGAAGGGAGAGATTTCATGAGAGACGCCAGCGTGCTTACAGAATTTGTAAATAAGGGAGTATTAGGTGGTGGATACATTGATGAATAACGGAAATGTAATGGGTGTTTTTATTGGTTTAGAGAGTGCGACTTATGAATATATCGCAAATATCATAGCTCCATATCAAGCCAATTTTGTCTTGGAAATCGGGGATTTTCTCCTAATAGAGAATATGGGAACTTACATTGTTTCTAGGGTGACTGAATATAGGCCAACAGGTGAACTGACTGCTTTTATGGGCCAGAAATGGCTTGGGGATGTAGCCAACAATTTAGATGCTATTGGGATGGACATAAAGGAAAAAAAGATCAGATATGCTGTCAGAATCAAGATACTCGGCACTCTAGACCGGCAAACATTCAGACCAGGCGTTACAAGAATACCAAATATAACGAGCAAGGTCTACAAACCCTCTAAAGACCAACTCTCTGAAATAATCGAAACTGTGAACCGTTTACAATCCAATGGTAAAGAGATAGGATCATTGTACTTCGATAAAGATATAAAAATTAAGTTCAACATCTCAGAATTGAATGCTAAGCGTACATTCGTATTTGCCCGAGCTGGCTATGGAAAGAGTAACCTAATGAAACTTATTTCCAGTGGCTGGCCTAAGAACGAAGGGGGCCTTGTTATATTTGACCCTGAGGGCGAGTACTCTGTAACTGACAGTAAACGAAGACCCGGTATAATGGATCACAGAGAGGCGATCCTAGTAACCAACAGGAGGATGGATACTACGCTAAGAAATGTGTATCCATACATGAAACTTAACTTACGAGAGTTTGATCCGAAATTTATCCTTCCGATTATCGTTAATCCTTCAAAACATGAAACTGTGTTCTTTTCAAAATTAATGGGATTGGAGAGTGAAGCATGGGGAATGCTTGTCGATTTGCTCTACAGAGAGGGTTGGAGGGCGGATTTAGCTGAAGTCGCAGAAATTGTAACGGGTAGTGATGAAGACCCAGGCAATTTTCAACCGGTCCTTAATAATTTGGTTTCACCTATTCGTAGCTTACATAATCCAGACTCCCATCTGATGGCCATCATTACTGAAGCAATGCGCAGGGAAGAAGTAGTAATTGTGGATATTTCGTTGTTGGATAGTAAAACTGCGTTGCAACTGAGTTCCATGGTGGTGAAATCAATATTTGATCATAATCAACGTCACTTCACAGACCAAGCCAGTAGATTAATAAAAGCAACGTTTGTAGTTGAAGAAGCTCAGTCTGTGATAGGCCAAGGTTCCAATTACACTTCATTTATAGAATTAGCCAAAGAGGGAAGGAAGTACGGTTTAGGCGGCATTTTTATAACTCAACAACCCGGTAGCATTCCATTTGAGATATTGAGCCAGGCGGACAATTTCTTTGTTTTCCACCTGATAAGCAGAAGTGATCTTGAAAGCTTAAGGCGGGCCAACGCTCACTATTCTGATGACATCTTAACACAGATTTTGAGCGAGCCTATTCCCGGTAAGTGTTACATGTGGACTTCATTTCAACCCTTTGTATTGCCACTATCAGTAAATAACTTTGAAGATATTGTTGAACCAAACGAAAGCATTGAAGTTCAAAGAAATTCGGATCTTCTGGCTAATATTCAAGCTATGATGCAAAATCGCGGTGGAAATCCATTGATTGCCTCCATCCTTTCAAAGTACAATGACGTGGAAAGAGAACTGGCCGGAACAGAAGTAAATAGAAGAACCATTGAGCTTTTTAATAGACTGGAAGATGAGGAAAGAGAATATCTAAGAGAAGAAGGCCAACTCCAATCTAGGACCAAGGATAATGTTGAATTCGCTGTTAAAACCAAATATTATTATTCCTTGGGGAAGTAGATATTGGATACTTCTGACACTATAGAAAAGTTCAGGCCTATGAATGCAATAGGGACCATAATGCAAGGGGAAATTGGTCAATTTGAGGGGCAGAGTTATGCACAGACCAGTGAAAACTTGAGAAGAAAGCTCCTGTCGCATCTTACTCAACTTGGTTTCATGATAACCAATGAAGGGAAATTGTCTCTACCTGAAGACAAATCGTATGTGAGAAATGCACATAAGACCGCCGTAAGTATAGTAGTTGAGAAAAATTGGAGGAAAATTCAAAAGTATGAGCCGGATTTCATCGATAAGTACGTTATTGATGGTCGCGACCTTGATCCAGTTAATATAGAACCACAATTAATCAAAGTTGATATTGAAAATGCAAACTTGTTTAATTGGGTAAAATTGCATTGGTCTATTCCGATTTCAGCCGGATATGGCCGCAGGCTCAGATATATTGTGAAGGATAAAGCCAATGGGGCCGTTATAGGAATAATAGGTCTCGCGGATCCTGTTTTTGGTATTAAAGACAGAGACTCGCTCATCGGATGGTCAAGAGAAGCAAGAAATGAAAGGTTGAGGAATGTCTTGGATGCATTCGTACTAGGAGCAATACCCCCATATTCATTAGTTCTGGGAGGTAAGTTAATTGCATCCCTCTTGGCTTCTCCGAGGATTAGGACAGATTTCAAAAATAAGTACAAAGGTAAACAATCGCTGATAAGCGGCAGGACATTTGATGGAAAGCTTGCTCTGATAACTACTGCATCTGCATTTGGGAAGAGTTCAGTATATGATAGAATTAAAATTTACAACGGTCCGGAAATGCTTCATGCTGGGTGGTCAAGCGGGTCCGGTGAGTTCCATCTTTTTTCTGATTTCTACGGTCAGTTAACAGAGTTGGTAAAAGAAGAGGTTAAACAGAGTAAAAACCCATTATGGGGTAATGGTATAAGAAACAGAAGAGTTGTAATATCTGCTGCACTAGATAAGCTCAATTTACCCAGAGATCTGCTTTATCATAATGTTAAGAGGGAATTGTTTGCAATGCCATTGGGAAATCGTTCCTTCGAATTCTTAAGAGGAGAAAGCAAAATTGTGGGGCATTATGAGATTAACCAACACGAAATTGTTGATTTCATGAAACGTCGATGGATAATTCCAAGGATTATGCGAGATTTCCGGTACTTAGATTTTAAGAAGGAGCAATATTCCATTCTGCAGAATGCGCGAAAATCAGGTTGAGATGTTGGAAATTATGATATGATTATTGTTCAGTTTCCATCTCATATTAAACCCACCCCTCAACCCATTTTCTCATTTCTTTGCGATCATATTCTTCAAATGGGATATTAACGTAATGTTCGTACTGCGTAACAGTGGTGTGTCCCTGGCTCAAAGCAATCTGGAGTGCCTTATCAGGATAATAAAAGACTAACCAGGATTCCCAGGTCTTCCTGAAAGTCTTATTGTTGACCGGAGCTCCTTCAAGGATCCTTTTTGATAACCTTCTCAGCTTCATGTCAAATGCTGGGAGTCCAGGCAATGGATGTGGAACCTGGAATAAATCGGAAATGAGAGTTTTGCCAATATCGCTCAATCTGATGGCCCTCTCTTTCTGTTTAGCCTTGACTTTCATCATTGATCCTCGAGGAAGATACACAAACCTCCCATCCAGCCAGTCTGGATTCTTCCGGAATCTTTGCAGCTCCGCATATCTCATCCCAGTAACCAGGAGCGAAGTGCAGATCCTTTTCATGTTTATGTCCATGCTGTCTCTCAGGATTTCCCATTCAGATGGCCTGAGGATCCGGACTTCAAATTTTTCTGATGATCTGACAATGGCCCTCAAAATGAGTGTTAAGTTACCACCAAGACTTAATGGTTTTTCTCTGTCCATTTATATACTGACCTTTGAAAACCTGTATGTTGGTATATAAAGGGCGTTAAGTTTTGGGGTAGAAGTTAACTTGCTGCAGTCAAAAAGGAAAGGCGAAAATGCTTACAAAAATTCCTGATAGCATTTCTTCTGTCTCCTCTCACCCCCTATCTAATTCTTCTCCTAAGTGCTACGGAAAGTATGGCGATAACAAATCCCGATACAATTAAAGCCGCTCCGGCAAATGTGAGGATGCCTCCAAGGTCCAGGGGTATCTCTGGAACAACACTCATTCCCAGTGAATTGTTTTGAGATTCAACGAATGCATAGGAACCTGCGGGAACGCTATTGAAATATATATTTGCTGAATCATTGTTAGAAGGCTTTATTCCAAACTTTTGCACATTAGAGTAGTTCAGACCAGAAAGATCTTTAACTGGAACTAAATAAGATACGTTACCGGGTCCATTCGAAGTTGGATCTACTGCTATATCTATACTTGTGATCTGGGCTGTCATATTCGACGGAATTATCGTTTCATAAAATCCATTGTCATAATGAGTAAATTGTGAGAATCTTGCAGTTGTAATCGTACTAGAGGAGATGTTATGAAAATACGGGTTTATTGCAACTCCTGAAACAACGAGAACTATTCCAACAACAATAACGAGATACCCAACTTTTCGAAGGTGCATTCTATTTCCACCTCACATTCTTAAGAAAAATATAAAAAATATGGGTTTCAAAGAGTGAAGAGAACATCAATACCACGGCGGCTGATAATATGGCATGAAGCTATAATGCTGCTTTGGAAGCAAATAACTTGTTATAGCAGGATAATAGGCATTTAGACCAACGCCACTATAAGATGCTCCAACTTCCGCCCCCAATTCTCCATAAAAGCCAACATTCGGTGGCCATACCCAGAATTCCCATGCGGGCGTGTTAGTGAAATCAACGCCAAACTCATCGTACATGGTAAAGGACGGCCCATTGGGATGGTTTATCAGATCGTTAGTCTCCAGTGCATCTGTTATGGCAAACACGGCTGCAGCTGCTCCGCCCAATCCGATGCTCAATGATACCGATCCGGCAGCGGCACCTGCATCAGAAGCAGCTACTGTCAGTCCAGATGCATCTGCCAAGGCAGAGGCTGAAGGTAGGGCAACCGATATCGTTGCACTTATGTCAGCAGCAGCTAATATAGCCAGTTCGCCAGCCGCTATTGCGGCAACTTCTAACGAATTCATTCCGGTATTGCCAAAAGTTATGCTCTCTTCAAGGATAACGAAAACAGCATTATTCTTGATCCCAACATGAATTTCAGGATCCAATGATATTTGTGTCGGGTCAGAACCTGTTGTGACATTTGCTGTGTTGTTCTGAATCTGAACCGTGTAGCTTACTGGAGTTGAGTTATTATAATACGCACCCTGAAGGAATCCTGCAGAAAGATTCTCCCCAATAATGTCCTGATTTGCTGTTTTGTTGTAAGAAGCAGGGGCAGAATAAATTGTCAGGTTTCCACGTCCATAACCACTTTCGCCACTAAATGAAGTGTAAACGCTGGTTGCGTTATTCATTGTTCTGAACGTTTCATTGCTATAATATTCCTTGGAACTGGATGTGGTACTCGTATGAACTCTTGGAAGTAGTGGTGGTGGGTAAGACGTAACAGAGGTATCAGTAATTTTTTCATATAAGCCGTAGGTGGTATTTGTTGTGCTAATACCGTTTACCGTATACCCCATGGAATTTAAAGAAACGTTGTAATCTGTCTGCACTGTATTAGTGGTACTGCTCGAAATCTGTGTTGTCGTTTTGTTGCCAAGTAGCAGGTAGCTATATGCTGAAGGGGCGGAGGTTTCATTGTACTGCTTTACCTGGAAATTGTACGAGTAGGTAGTGTTATTTAACAGGAGATTTCCGGATGAAGTGAGTGAATACCCATAACTTGTGTTATGCAAATCAGATTTCGATAAGTAAATTTGTGAGTAGTTCCAATTTGGGTGTAAAACGCTAACAATCTGCTCTATGCCATATATGGACATATTGTCGGTCTGATTGTATGTTTGAACAGACACGGCACCAGTGGAAACACCATAGTTCCCTGCCGATACAGGGGAATAAAATGCCATCAGTATTACCAGGGCAGTGATCCCAAAACTGATGCTTGCCATACCAAGTTTGATTCTCATAAACCAATTACCGGTCTAAAATATATGCATATTTTGTTGCTATTAAATATAATTTAATCCATAGAAAAAAATTTCCAACTTGATTTTCACTGTTTCACTGAAGCGTGACTGCAATTTTTTATAGTTCAGAACTTAATCTTCCGATATCTCGATAAATCATAGGACGGGAAATTACTGAATTTGTCTAATTTTGGACATTTTATTACGAGAGGCGAACCCCAAAGAATTGATTATTTAAAGCGGACAAATTTCTCAAGAATTCTCTCCCTGATATCTTATCTATATAATACATGAAAAGTTAGTAGAAGTAGAAAAACGGGACAAAATCATCATTCAAGGCAGAGAAATAAAGGTTTGCCTGAATGTCCCGCATAGTGTCCCGTCACTGTCCCGCGGGACATTATCACACCGTAACATTTGAATCGTCAGGATCCGGTACCCTGTTCTTTTCTGTGTCAACCTTCTGCTCGCAGTTGTGACAGGTTGTCCTCTTTGCAGTACCTGTGAAGGGCCAAGAATATCCGCAATGAGGACATTTCAGCCATATGTTCTTGTCCTCTCTTTCCACAATGTATACCTTGCTTCCACAGTTGGAACAGGTGGCCTTTCTCAGGAATCCTGTGTATGGCCATGAGTAACCACAGTTATGACAGGTGACTGGAATTCCATCGCTTGAATCCCTGGATCTTCCAGTAAGCTTCTCCTCAAATTCCTTGAACCTTGTTTCCATGTAGTCTTTCTTCTTGGATTCGTAAGCATCAATCAGAGGCTGGGAAGGCAGCTTAAACCTGGAAGTCTTGATTGTAATTTTCTTGAATCCCCTCTGGATCTGTGGATATTTGAACCAGATCTTGTCATCATGGAACGGTGAAGGGAAAGGCAGCTTTGGCTTCATTATCCCTTGTACGTCTGTTGCTTCAAACATCACGTGAATTAAGTTTCTTGACTGCCTTTCTATGAAGTAAATCTTTGGAACTGTGATCAGAAGAATGATCTGCATATACCTGAATCCCTGGGTAAGCATTCCGAATATGACTGAAGACTGGTTTTTCCATAATCTTGCATTGACACCAAGACCTGCATCATCAAAAATAACAACCGATCCTGGCTTGAGTTTCCCTGAATTAACAAGTGTTATGAGTTCCTGGACTGTGAATACAATCCTTTCCACTGAGAAGTCCGGATCTATCTGTTCAGCTAATGAAATAGATGAAAGAGATTTCCCAGATCCTGTATCTCCAACGAAAATTCCTATGAGGTTCCGGTTCTGCTTAATTCTCCTTTTAATCCAGGGAATTAACCAGGTTGATTTCTCTCCATTTTCAAATGTTGGCATATTAATCGCTGTAAGGTTCTGCCAATACCCCATCGCTTGAAGTGGAATTCACCGGAATCAATAGACCGAGCTCCTGCATTGCTTGTGATAGAAGCCCAAGGAATTCCCCACAGATCTGATAAGATTCATTCACATAGTTTGGAGACTCTTCATCAATCTTTGATATCTTGTCGTAGATCTTCCTGTATGAGTCCTCATAGCCCTCTATTTCATCCGTAAAGGGAGAAAGCATGTTCTCCAGCTGCACCAGGGACTTAAAATAGGAAAGGACATTGGAACGGTTGTGAGGCCTGTTCACTGGAAGCTCTGCACAGCTCATATACATCGTATAGAAGGCGTGAGCTCCGTCCCTTGAGCCTTCGTCCATCGTATTACCCCAGAGTTGCCTGGAATGACTTCATTTTCCCGATGGTTTTCCTTGAGGTAGTTACTGTCACTGAAGGTCCTGAAATTGACTTTCCCTTCAACTCTTCAAGGTCCACATTCTTGATGATCCATGCAGCAGTCTTCATTGATCTGTCCACATTATCTTCCTTGAAGTCCTGGTGTGAAGACCATCCCTTGATGTAAGGTGCTGAATCCTTGAAATCATAGCCAAAGTGTTTCCCAACAAGCCATGCAGATAATTCAGCCTCCGATTCCTGCGTTCCTCTAGAACCACCTTTCCCGTAGACGTGTTCAAGTTTCGCGTGTGAGAGTTCATGCAACAATGTTCTCAGGGCCTGCACATTTTCTCCTGGTATTTTCATTACATTTATTCTCTGGCCATGTTCCGGATCCTGGGCTGTAAATCCCCTGCCACCTGCAAATGGATCTTCAGTTACCCTGTAGTTTGAAGATGCAACATCCTTCAGGTATGAGTACAGAGCCTGGGCCTTCATCTCTGAATCCCTGTCAAAAACATTGATCTGTTTCTTCCCTGGTATTGGGTCAACTGCCTTCTTGTCGAATACCTGTGTTATGCCGAAGGTATGCGTTGGTATGCGGTTGTTTGGATACTTTTCCCTTACCTTTTCATCAATCATTTCATCGCTTAATCCCTGTGCCCTGAGCTTGTTGATGAATTCAAGTATCTTTCCGTTTGAGGCGTGCTTTCCGGAAACAACAGGGAATAGGATGTTGATGGGTACTGCATCATCCTCTACCTTGTATCCGTACGCCAACCAGTCGCTCTTTGATCGCACGACAGTTGCATAAGGATCCTGCTCCTTTATCAGAACCGAATTGAATGAGGAGAAGTCTCCCAGAAGGCCCGTATATTTCTCCAGGTGAAGGAGCATCTGGTCTACTGTTGTAGCCTGGCTTGCCCTCTTCAACTGGTCCCTGGCCAACTGTTCAAGTGTCAGTGTTTCCTTCCTGCTTGGGTTCACGTCGCTGTATCGGAGCTTCATTTCCAGGGTTGGCCTGGAATCCTTCATACCAGAAAGTTTAACATGCCTGTTCTCTTTGTTCTTGTT
>JAJZXP010000129.1 GCA_021806345.1 Thermoplasmata archaeon
GGCTCTTATTTGGCGCCTTCAACTGCTGATGACTGCAGGCAGTATACAATATATAAGCTCAACACATTGTTGAAATCCTCCATCTCACCTTTTGATCGAACTGTTATTCTCGTTGAGACGGTGTACATGAATTACTGTAATTTACAAAGAACTTTGAGATCATTCAATCGAAAAAATAATGCTTGGGGCCATAGGAATCAATTATTTCAAAGAATACGTTTAATAGAGCAAATTTTCTTCCGCCAACAGAGACACTACAAACCTAATTAATAATTAGGTCTTCGGTTTTTCTAGGGTAATATGTAATGACTTCAGGTCCATCCTCGTGCATAATTACTGTGTCTGAATGCCTGAATCCTCCCAGTTTAGGTACATATATCCCGGGCTCCACTGAAAATGCCATTCCATCTAACAATTTTTCCTTTTCTCCTATGTCCAAGAATGGAGCTTCATGACCTTCTAATCCAATACAATGCCCACTGTGATGGAGTCTGTACTTCAACACATCGTGCCTCTTTGCGAATTCTATAACTGCCCTATCTATCTCACTCAAACTAACTCCTATTTTGAGCGCATTTATAGCGACCTCCTGCATTTCCACTGCTAGCCTATGAAATTTGGCAGTTTCAGGAGAAGGGTCACCCACGAACAGATTTCTTTCAATTTCTATATGATAACCGTCTATGTTACCACTAGCACCTGAACCCAGGATGTCTTGCTTTTTAATCGCTCTGTTAACTGTTAAAGAATGAGGGTAATAGGAATGTTCTCCTACCTGTCCCCGGAAGCCTGCGTGAACTGAAAGTGGGTAGTTTAGTGCTGGGAAAATATCTCTTCCAAAAGCATACATAGCAATGGTATTTGCTTCGTTCGTTGCCATTGAGGAGATTTGGAAGTCGAATTTCCCGGGACTAGTATACTTTTGTAGTAGGGAGTGGGCTAAATTGCCCCATTTAGAACTTTCCCTCATTATGATTTGCTCATTCTTAGACTTAATTTTTCTCATTTCAAAGATATCGTTTGAAATATCACTCAAATTGAAACCTTTTAGTGTTTCAGAAGTTGGTGGAGACTTGAATCCCCAATACCCTGGATAAAGATTAAGATTATCAACCCCCAAATTGGTCCCTTTTATAATTTCCTTGATCCATCCACTAAAGAAAATGAGGGGATGTTTTTCCCCGGGATAATCTGGATAGCCATATGAATCTTTAACAGATGGGCACTGAATAAGAACATGTTCTTTTTCCATTTCCGGACCAAAATAATGCAACTCTAAATTTCTGTCTATCAACATAGCCGCAGGTCTCTCCGTGGGTATATAATAATAATCAGCTAGATACTTGAATGTAGTTGTATTTGATATGTATACACCATCCAAATTTTCTCTCTGCATTAATTTTCCGAAATTTTCTAATCTTTCCTTAAATTCCTCTTTCGGCAATCTTATCATGGTTTTAGATTATGCATTGCTATTTAATTATTCTTTTACTTTTCTTCCAAAAACTCGATTAAGCGGACCAGTATCATTCGATCAGTATGATATACACAGTTATGTCTATGATGTTTTATTTTTATCTAATCATTTGTGGTTTGCTGTGTAAAATTGAAATGTTTATATTCGACTTGTATCATATCACATTATGGAACCCGATAGTGTAATCTCTTTGAAAATACTTTCAGACCCTTTCCTGACAAGTGAATGGGTTTATTTTACCACAAACTGGGTGGAAGATAATAGAAACGTTTCAATAATATCTAAATTTGATGGAATTCGTGTATTAAACGTTACGCATTCCAAACATGAGAGATGTCCATTTATATATGACAAAAATCTTTTTTACATAAATGTAACTGATGAGGCTGAGGAACTCGTACAGGTAAAGAGTGAAATTGAGACATCCATTATTCAGACTTTTAAGAAAATTATAAAATATAAGGTTACTTCAGAAGGCATTATCGTAATTGGAGAGAGAATTATCAATAAGGATTCTAATAATTATTTTATAACTAAAAAATTAAAATATCGAGCAGATGGAAGAGGTTTATTGAAAACAAGACGAAAATTATATTTGGTTACATTTGAAGGTCAAATTAAGGAGATTGTAGGAGGAGAATACGACATAATAGATTTTGATGTTAATAAGAAAGAAATAATTTTTTCGGCATCAATGGAATGTGATGATATGGATCTGGCCCTCCAGGAAGTATATACTTTAAATTTAGAAACCTCCAGTTTGAAAAGAGTAACTGAAGGGAAAGGGGAGGCGCATTTGGTTTCGATGGACCTGGCTGGTAATATTGCATATGTTGGTCATCGTGAGGGAAAATCCTTGGCAACTCCAAATCGTCTGATGTTTCCTTCAGAGAATAAATGTATAAGAGTTGGAAATGATATAGATCTTGTATTTACTGATTTAAACCCCTCTTCTAGTAATCACTTAATTTATGATAATGGTTGCTTTTATACAATAGGAGAAGAAGGAGGGAAAAATTCACTGTACTGTTTTGATGGGACTTCTGTAAAAATATTAACAGAACCTCAGCTTTGTATAAGGGATTTTTCAGTTTCATCTGGAAAAATTTGCTATGTTTATTCAAATTTTAAGAATCCAAATGCAATAGTTTTTAATGGAAAAACATACAATCCAAATAGCGGATTTATTGGAACTGACGCGGAATTACACACTTTAAATGGCATAGAATTTTGGCTAATGACAAATAGCAAGTCCGCGCCCACCATACTTTACATTCATGGCGGACCCCACAACGCCTTTGGAAACAGTTACTTTGGCGAGTTTGACTTTATGTATAAAAATGGATTCAATATAGTGTTCGCGAATCCAACCGGAAGTAAGGGTTATGGAGAGGAATTTGCGAAGGGCTGCATTGGAGATTGGGCTGGAAAAGACTATGAAGAGCTAATGGATATAATAAAATACCTTCGTGAGGAAGTTGGTTTTATTGATCTCTTCCATGTTACTGGACTTTCTTATGGTGGATTTATGACATGTGCCATAATAACCAAGACTAAATTATTTAGAAGCGCAATAACAGAGGCTCCTGTTACAAACCTAGTTAGCATGTGTGGTACGAGTGATATTGGTTTCTGGTTTAATTCTATGGAATCGAATGTAGAAGATCCATGGTGTCACGAGGGAATGCTCAAACTACTTAAAATGTCTCCGATATTCAACGTTGGAAATATTGAAACTCCCTTAATGTTTATACACGGAGAAAGCGACTACAGGTGTCCTATAGAACAATCTGAACAGTTGTATACTGCTTTGCTTATAAAAGGAGTTGAAACTCAATTTATGAGAATAATGAATGAACCCCATGCATATTTAAGAGTTGGAAATCCAGAGATAAAAACCAAAAGACTTGAATTAAAACTTGAATGGTTCAAAAGACATTCAATAAGACAACAGTAACCACGTACCCAACTACTGGATATAATCACGTATCATATGTAAGCTCATGTATACTTCTAACTCAACATTTGCTTGAATTCGTTCTTGCATTTATAGTATCTGTTCAGTGCCTATATGCCGGTAAACTGACGTCATGAGAAAGCATCCTTTTATATAATTTCTTGTTGAAAACACGTGCTAACTCCGGAAATGCTGAGCAACGAGAAAGGGATTTCTGGCCCATAATTAGCGATAAAAATAGCCCACTCATATTATCTTGTTCATGGAGGATCTCGTGCAGCCCATGGAAACTTATACTCAATAGAATTCAATTACTATGCTAAAATGGCATGAATGTTATTTTTGGTAATTCTTATGGTGGCCAAGGCTATTGAGAAGGATATGCCAAAATGGTTCTTGGAGACCGGGGGTGGAAGGATTTCGAGCAACTAATGACTGTAATTAATATTGCTGGAAGTAGATGTGATCTGTCCAACAATTTTCACATAACAGTGGGCTCTTATGGCGGATTCATTGTTAATACGACGATATCCAAAACCTCACTCTCCAGATCCGGATTCTCATAACGCTCTGTTTCAAATATATTCAGTATGTGTGGTACGAGTGATATTGGATTCTTGTTCAATGCATGTGAATCTGCTGTTAATAATCCATGGGATCAGGATTCAATTATTGTATTAACCAAACTATCTCACATATCCGTGTGAAGGATGTACATGCACTACCCCTGTTCATACATGGAGAAGATGATTATAGAAGCCCTATTTAACAATCAGAGTAAATGTATACATCCCTGTCTTATAATGGAGTGAAATCAAGACTGGTAAGATTTAAAGGTGATTCACACGAATACGCAAGACATAGTGTTCCAGAAAACATGATAAAAAGACTGGAATTAAAAGTGGATTGGTTTAAACAACTTGACGAAGATTCGTAATGAACAATTAAATAGTATAACTGATTTGAGTCACTGGATGGATTTACGCTATTATATTATAAAAAGGTTGATAGCAATTATACCAACTATTATAGGAGTTACTGTAATAACTTTCATTCTAGTAAGGTCTATACCAGTGGGTTTGCTGGTATCTCAGTACGTAAATCCAAATAGCAATGTTCCCATTGCGATTCAAAAACAAAATGCAATTATTTCGTTGGGCCTTAATCTGCCAGCCCCTATAGAGTATTTTATTTACCTTAAAGATTTATTTACGGGAAACTGGGGTTCTATGACTACAAGTTTCTACAGTGGACCTGTTTTAAGGGGTATAGAAGAATTTTTCCCAAATACTCTTCAACTCTCAATATTCGCAATGGCTTTATCTATTATAATTGCAGTTCCACTAGGTACCTATATGGGCTCAAAGCCTAATTCCATATCAGATCATGTAGGTAGAATTGTTGCTCTCTCGGGTTACGCTATGCCACTTTTCTGGCTTGCACTCATATTACAAATACTATTTGGTAAAGGAGTGCTTAATGATCCAGCTTCTATTTTTCCAATATCTGGAACATTTTCCTATACCGCTTTGCCATTTCCACCACCGCAATGGTTGGTTACACAAAGCGGAGGAGCTGTACTTTCTGAGCCTACACATATGCTATTATTTGATTCGCTGATTCATGGGGATTTCTCATTGGCTTGGGACGCGTTCCTTCACCTTGTTTTACCAGTTTTAACTTTAACATATGGTCTTCTTGCTTATCTATTGAGATTTATTAGATCAGGGATAGTGGATTCTTCAAGACAAGAATTTACTAGAACCGCAAGAGCGAAGGGTTTACCGGAGAAAATGATCTTAAAGAAGCATATACGCAGGAACGGCATCCTTCCTTCAATTACAACAATGGGGCTTATAGTTGCATTTTTACTTGGAGGTGTAGTTTTAGTTGAAGAAGTTTTTCAGTATCCCGGTATGGGGTTGTTATCTGTGAATGCAGTACTTTCATTTCAGATATATGGAGTCATGGGAACAACCTTTGTTTTCGCGCTAGTTGTGGTCGCTGCTAACTTTATCGTGGATTTGGTTTACGTAAAGGTGGACCCCCGAATAAAATACTAAGAGGGATGGAAAAATGGATAAAACATCAAATGAAAGTAACATGAGGAAAAAAAATCCCAGGTTTGAAAACTACAGTTTCACTTTTAAGTTGTTACTAAGGAATAAACTTGCGTTAGCTGGTTTAATCATTGCTTTGTTCTATTCTATAATCACAATCCTTGACTACGTTTACCCTGCATACTTAGGTGTGAACAATATAGCAACGGCTATAGCCTTTCTACATGGTGCCCCCCTCAACTCAACGGGTTCCGCAGTTATACCTCCTACCCTTGGAAAAGGTTGGTATTATTTTCTTGGAACAACAAAATACGGGATTCCTATCTTGCCAGCGATGTTAGCAGCCCTTAAAATAGACATAACCTATACTTTAATAATAGCAGGTGGAGGCGCCCTTATAGGTACAATTGTGGGGAGTTTCTCTGGATATTTCGGGGGCATATTTGACCAAATAATTATGAGGGTTACAGACGTATTCTTTAGTATACCAAATCTTATTCTTGCGATTGCTATTGCCTTTATCCTAGGCTTTACCTTTAGGAATATAGCAATTGCTTTTCTAATTGTTTCCTGGCCTGCGTATGCCAGAATAGTTAGGTCTACAGTTCTTAGCCTGCGCGAAGCTAAATTTGTTGAGGCGGCAGTGGCAAGTGGTGTTTCGAGAATAAAGATATTATTCTCACACTTAATCCCTAATTCATTTTCACCTGTTCTAGTACAATTTTCGTTACAGTTTGGTAGTATTATTCAACTGTTTGCAGCACTTGCGTTTCTCGGATTTGTTGCTGGAAACGCCTTTGCTCCAGAATTGGGAAATATGATAAGTTGGGGAGAAACTTATCTTGCTGCAGGAAAGTGGTGGGCGATAACAATTCCTGGAATTTTCCTGATTATATTCTCCGTTGGTCTAAATCTGCTAGGAGATGGGTTAAGAGATGTTTTGGATCCAAAATTAAGGAGCTAAAAGTATGGTGGAAGAAATAACAAATATAGGTGTTCCAAAAGAATCTCAGACTAATTTTTTGGCTGTTAATAAGTTAGTTACAAAATTTTTCACTTCAAAGGGGATAGTAAATGCAATAGACGAAGTAAGTTTCAACATCAAATTGGGGGAGATATACGGTCTCGTTGGAGAAAGTGGTTCTGGTAAAAGTGTTACAGCAAGTTCTATAATGGATATAGTTCAAGATCCACCGGGCAGGATCATCTCGGGAGACATATTGATCGATGGTTTTAACATTCTGGGCGATTTGCAAAAGACCGCATCAATAAAAATTGTGGGAAACAGGGCTGTAATCAAAAGGAATAAAAAAGCTACTAGAAATCACAATTCTATCATGAGAAACATCAGAGGAAAGATTGTTTCTATAATTTTTCAGGAGCCTGGACTCTCGCTTAATCCGATCATATCTGTAGGAGAACAGATAAGCGAAACTGTTATGCAACATTCCATGGTAGAAATGTCTGAATCTATCATAGCAAGATACGACCTTACAGAAGAAAAATTGGAAACCGAATTAATCACATTAAACGAGATATCGGAAAGAACCAGACTTAAATCTTCCATAAGGTATTTGTGCAGAAAATACGGAATCCCAGAACTCTCTAATAAGATAATGGAGGCTATGGTCTCCGGTAATAACATTAGTACCCTAAGGAAAGAGATCTATGAACTAGTTAGGGAACAGAGTTCTAGAATTGATATAGGTGCAGTCGAAGAAGTCCGGGATTATTATAAGGCTCTTAATGACCTGTGGAAATTAAAGTCAGAGCTTATAGAGGCAGATAACATTCGTAGTTTTGAAGAAATAGATTCTATAAAAGAAAAAATAAGAGATTTGAAATCTCTCATAAAACACGAATTTACTTTTATAACAGTAAAGATGAAACTGGAGAAAAAAAGGTATAAAAAACAGTACGAAGCAATGTCCAGAGGTCTTGCTTTGGAGATGTTAGAACTTGTTGGTATAGCCGATCCAGAAAGAATTCTTAATTCATATCCTCATGAACTTAGCGGTGGAATGCAACAGAGGGTGATGATTGCCATTGCATTGTCGACAAACCCTAGATTATTAATAGCAGATGAGCCAACTACAGCCCTTGATGTTACAACTCAAGCTCAAATTCTGGATCTTATAAAGGAACTCAAAGACATAGTTGGTTCCTCAATTCTGTTCATTACTCACGATCTAGCTGTAATCGCTGAAATGTGTGATCGTATTGGGGTAATGTATGCAGGAAATCTTGTCGAGGAATCCACAGTAAAAGAAATATTTAACAAGCCAAAACATCCCTATACTGCGGGTTTATTGGAATCTATCCCGAAATCGTTTGGAAAGGATAAAAAGCTGAGGCTTGATACAATACCTGGAACAGTTCCGAATCTTATAACTCCACCGAATGGTTGCAGGTTTCATCCAAGATGCAAATATGCCATGAATATATGCAGCGAATCTAAACCAAAGCTTGTGGAAATCTACAGTGGCCATAAAGTTGCCTGTTTTCTTTACTCAGAGGAGAGTGACTAGATATGGAGAAAACTCCAATATTATACGTTTCACATCTACGGAAATATTTTGATGTAAATAAGGGCTTAAAAAGAAGTGCTCAAGTGAGGGCTTTAGATGATGTCTCATTCACATTGATGAAAGGAGAAACAATAGGTATTGTCGGAGAAACAGGTTGCGGAAAGACAACTCTTGGAAGAACCATACTCAGGTTGACGCAGGCAACTGATGGCGATGTTTATTTTGGTCTCGATAAGGATTTGATGAATGAGATAATAGAAACCGATAAACAGTATCATCAATCAATGTTGAAACACAAGGAAACGCCGGAGGCTACAGACGATCTAAAAGAATTAAGAGAAAAAATGGAGAGTTTTCGCAATAAATACTCAATTACCGCTATGAGATCTTCAGATATCAAAAAATTTCGGAAAATGGCACAACCTGTTTTCCAGGACCCATTTAGTTCCCTAGACCCAAAGAAGCTTATAAAAGACATAGTTGCAGAACCCCTGAAAAATCTTACAAAACTTTCCAGAAAAGAGATAATGGATATTGAAAGAAGTCTGATTGGTGAAATTGGTCTGAGCGAGGATCATCTGTATAGATTTCCTCATGAATTTAGTGGAGGTCAACGACAGAGAATAGGTATAATGAGAGCCATCGCAATACAACCTGATCTTCTGGTTCTCGATGAGCCAACATCGGCACTGGACGTTTCTGTTCAGGCTCAAATACTAAATATCCTTAAAGATATCCAGGAAAAAAGACAAATATCGTACGTTTTTATATCTCATCATCTCCATGTTATAAGAATGATGGCCGATAAAGTGGCAATTATGTATCTTGGAAAATTAGTTGAACTTGCAGATACAGAAACGTTATTTTCATCAATGCTTCACCCTTATACTAGAGCACTTTTATCTGCCATACCGATTCCTGACCCTGATATTAAAAGAAAAAGAATAGAACTGGAAGGGGACATACCAAACCCATCAAATCCACCAAGAGGCTGCTACTTTCACCCCAGATGCCCTGTAGCGATGGAAAATTGTGGGTGGACCCCTCAAGATTTTGGAGATTCTATATTAAACGTATTTAATGAATACAGTAATCCAGAAGTATCAAAGTTGCCTGTTTTAGAAGATGTAATATTGGACCAACCAAATATGGAAATAAGGATGAAATTCAATGAAGTGTTAACAGAAGAACATTTAAATCTGATAAATAGCTTTATTCAAGAGGCTTCGATGAAAGAGGGTGGCGTAAAATATAAGTCTTTCTCGGAGATAAGTAAAGAAAGTAACTATGTTACGATTAAGTTAAAGCAATACGATACCCCTGACCTTAAAGAGGTTAGGCCTGGTCACTTTGTTTCTTGTCTTATTTATGAAGACGAATCAAATGTGGGTGATCAATATGCGGAAACCGAAAGTTCACCTGAAAACACAACGTGAGGAAACGGAAACTAAAACTGCGAATTTGTCCGGCATCAGACTCATTTCCTTTCTTCTTGAAGATTTCTTTAAAGTATCGTTTGGTGTTTTGATGATCTATGTTGACCTGGTACTGCTGGCGTATCCCTTTACTTTTTTGAAACAGTATGAGACTGCAGGCACTATTATTGAGATTCTGTATAACTTACATTCAGAATATAGCGCTGAAATAATACCCACATTACTATTCACTGAAATTATACTCGTTGTTCTTGAAATGAAATTATACAAAATTATTTGGCCAAAAAAACGGGCGGAAATTCTTCTATAAATGATCTGATTCTGACTACTATAGTGTTTGACATTACATATTGTACTAAATGACAAACACCTCCACACGGTGCTTGCAGAAGGATTTACTCTTCAAAAATTCAATGAAATTTGTTTTAACAGTTTCAACTATCATTTCCTGGTCCTTCACAAATGTATGTGACACTACTTTCTTAATGGATTTCCGGATGATTTCTATTGGAATCAGCTGTGGTGAATACGATTGAAGAATTACAAGTTCAATGTCCAGTATCTCTGCGATTAATGCGATATTCTCTGTACGGCGAGCAGAGAAATTGTTCGGTATCACAATATTACGACTGATTGGATTGCCGTATCTTATGTCCCTCTTGAAATTCATGACGCTTTTCCGTTTTGAATTGGCATATGTGTTCACTGTGCCCTTGCCGTTAAATGTATAAAAACCGAAAGTGTTTGCCCTGAACTTTGTTGTGTTCTTTCTTTCGCTACTCATAAGAAATGTACTGAGAAGAGGCATAGAATCCACCATACTTGAGGAGAAATACTCCATGGAGAGAGTGTTCCTTGATCTTGAGAAACTGCATATGATAGAGGGGGCAGAACGGTGATCTGAAAGAGCTACAGAGAACGAAGAAACAGGAGCATATCCAAATCTCCTAAACTCAGTATCGTGGTGTTAAAAGATGGGATCTCGGGTTATAAAGAATCAGTGAAATTCAACTCATAGAGGAGTGAATTTTTAAATGTAGCTATAATACGAGACCAACGGCATAAAAATATGTGTCATTCTAGAGTGTTCAGGTTAAGAAACCTTTTTATAAACCAATTACGTATAGCAAAGCATGACAGAGAGAGCCACGCCAAATTCTCCTCCTTCTAGGAGTCCCCGGAGGTCTTCTGGAGAGAGGAAACCATATGTATGGATTGCCATAATAGTTGTTTTAATGGTTATTATCGGCTTCTTGGGAATTTCTGATCTAAACAGGCCAACGCCAGTAGTCACACCCAGTGTAATAGGGGCCAGTGGACTTGCCAATGTAGGAGAACCGTATGCCCTTTCCCTATATTCTGGTAAGTTCACCAATGCCACTATCTATTTTGGTGACAACACTTCCAAAACTGTGAATTATACTGGAGTTGATGGGCTGCAGGTAGAACACACGTATAATGCAGTTGGTCTCTATCTTATATACTATAATATAAATACTGGCACTGTTTATAACAATTCTAATGCTTTGGTCCCCGTGCAGGCAGTTTCAACTGTTACACCAGCCCAACAGTCACAGGGCTTTGACCAGGTTATAGTAAAAAACTCTTCAACTATGCTTGTGAACAACGAATCTGATGTCTTCTCACCGGGTGCAAACATTGCGACAATCGTTGGTTACTATGCTGCTCCAACAAACGCGAGTTACCAGGTTTATTACCAGAGTGTTATCTTACTTCACAATAATAATTACGTCAAGTCAAAGGCAATTGATTACACGTTCGCAAATGGAAAATATGGAGTGGTTCCAGGGCAACAGTACTTCAACATCAGCGATGCTTCAAGTGGAATGTGGACTGTTCTGGTCAATACATACAGCGGGGTTGTCAATTCTACTGGAACAATCAATAGTACCGTACCAGTCCAAATAAATCAGTATTATCTGGACATTGGTGTGTTTAAAAACGGTGGTCTTTATTCACCTCCAAATGTAGTTTCTACGCTTGTGGACGTTAACCAGGGCGAAGGACCGTATAAAACGCTTGATCAAGCTCTAGCGTCAGACGTAGTTAGTGACCAGATTTTACAGAATACAGAACAGACATTGGTTATGTATAACGGTTCTTCCACATCTCAATTCGAACCAATGCTTGCTTCAGATGTCCCATCCACCTCTAACGGAGGAATTAATACAAATTATGCTAACTACACAGTGAAAGATCCCTGGGGGACCTCATATGCAGTTCACATAAAACCGTACGAAAATTACACTTTCCACATACGTTCCAATGCCAGTTTCCAAAATGGTCAGAAAGTGACTGCATGGGACGCAGAATATTCATTCGCGAGAGCCTTAATATTTATTGGCGATTCCCCTTCGAATACGATTTCCACATTTGCTGGTCTCTTACTCCCGGGGAATACTGGAGTTTCAAACACATTTTGGAACATTACACAAAATATGACTGTTAATAATGCAACAAACAGTATTACATTCCATTTCCAGAATCCTTATTCTCCCGAGGAAGTTCTTGGGCTTCTTTCTGGCGGTGGAAACAGTTATATCGAAAGTGCTTCGTGGATAGCATCCCAGGCCACGCCTCAGCAACCAGCCTTGCGGTGGTCTCCAGCAGGTTTTGCTGCATATAAACCCCAGGGTAACGCAAACGATTATAACATCAATCTTGAAACCAATATCCTTTCAGATGGCCCTTACCAGATATCATATCAGATCCCATCATCAGCTGTTGTGTTGGTAAAGAATCCAGATTTCACATCTCCTGGTCCATGGTATCCAATGCCAAGTATAGAAAAGGTTGTTGTTGAATACGTACAGAAAACCTCCACAAGGTATCTGGACATGCTGTCATCAAGTGCCCAAATAGCTGGTATATCTTCTACAGATTGGAACCTTGTACAAACGTTGGAAAGTAAAGGAATTGCAACCACAGTCAACATTCCAACTCCCGGTACCCTATGGTTTGAATTCAATGCTAACGTAAACACAAGCATGCTTGGCTCTCTATACCCAGGTGCCAATGTTCCAAGCACGTTGTTCACTATACTACCTGTAAGAGAAGCTTTCGCCTATGCTATGAACTATCAGTACTTTATAAATCAACAGGTGGGAAATGCAGTATATCATGCTAACTTTTCAGAGCTTTATGCTGGGGCTCTTCCGGCAGGTATGCAAGATTCACAGACGATAGCAGAACTCAACCAGACAACAACAGGAGTTCCATACTACAATGTAAGTCTCGCAGCTCAATACTGGAAAGATGGAGTTAAAATTTACAACAACTATTTCTCATCTGACACTTCAAAACAGATCACACAAAACGCTGCAGGAGATTATATATACAATGGTAAACCACTTACGATACCTATATTTTATCAAACCGGATTCCCTGCATACAAGGCAGCAGCAGGAACATGGGCGACAACAATGTCTTCCGTAATACCTGGTTCTACCTACCCTATAATACAGGTAACTATAGGTGAAGAAATAGGATACCTTGCCTACGGACAGAATCCAATGCCAATAGCGTGGTTTGGTTGGGACACCAGCTCCAGCTATCCAACAAACACTTTACTTCCAATTGGTCTTCCGGCTGCCGGTTCAATATTCCCAGAACCTGACTCGTTTACAGCGTCGTTCTTTACTAACAGCAGTGCAAATCCAACAGCAAATTCCACTCAAGCAGCCATAATGCAAAGAATGGTGGACGAGTACAACAATGGTTCCTCAGCCCTGAGTCCAAGCGCAGCAAAGAAATGGTTTGATAAAATGAACGAGAACCTGGTCAATATGACAATGTATGTATGGATGGGACAGAGTTATTCAACGTTTATTATAAGTACCCACATAAATATCAGGAGTTTTGATCTTTACAATTCGAATCCTTTGATAACGTCATCCCCGGATATTTATTTCAACGGTGTCTCTTACACCTAATAATTTTTATTTTTTAAATAAGAACCTGTAAAAGTTATACGACCTATTTTATTTAGCCTTTAACAATTCAATTTTTGTTTAATCTCTAACTCTGGCAATTATACACAGATGATAAAGGCATATTGCTGTTAAATTTATCCAGGAACAGTAATTTCAAAAGATATCTTCTTCCCAGGTGTTTAGACAAGTTAAACATTGTTAAATTGAGAGAGTCAAGCAAAAGTTTCGAAGTCTTTGTGCAAGAGTTGAAATGAATAGTAACTATATTGTTTAAACAATAGCTGGTTAGCATTCTTGGAAGTATGTCATTTAAATACACGTATTGCTGCCCCAATTATTCAGGTTGATTGTCTCATTTGAGATCCAATCGTAATAATCATGGATGTATCACAAATACACGCGTGAAGTGACATAAATTGCACAAAAAACATCGTGCATAATTTATAATACTAAAATCGCCTTACATTTAAGTATGTCACGCAATGTTAGCATACGACTGGATGATGATATTCTGAAAGAGCTTAAGGAG
>JAJZXP010000156.1 GCA_021806345.1 Thermoplasmata archaeon
GAAATTTTCTATAGGGCCTAACATTCAGTCCTTTTTCACCAAAGAATAAAGATGTCGGAATGGAAACAGGATTAAACTCTTCTTCCGCCATTATGTCATTGATCTTCGAGTTCAGAAGTAAAACATCGTTATGTATTCTTGAAAAGTATCTCTTTGTTCTTTCATTCAAGTCTGCTGGTAAATTAGCTTCCTTAGCAAGAATATGACCAAAAGAACCGCCCCCGTGCAATACAACAATTTCATTGCGGAATGGAAACAAGGATCTCACAATATTCCTGCAAACATCTGGAAGAAAGTGTCTGTAAGTATCCTTCCTGGTAATTACGCTACCACCTATTTTTACCGCTATCACTTAACTCCTAATGCAACACGTTATTAACTTATTTTCTTCTAACTCTATTAAGCAAAGATCATTATTCTATACCTTTATGCGAATGACACTGAAGAATTATTATTCATAAACAAAATTACGGTGAGCAACTGGGCCGGTAGATCAGCGGTAGATCGCCTGCTTTGCAAGCAGGAGGCCTCGGGTTCAAGTCCCGACCGGTCCATTGAATCAAAAATCGATGTATTCACATTAGTAATACTTCTCATTAGTCGTTTGTTTAAATATTTACATGCTTTCTGAATCTCATTAAAAGACTACTTTGATCTCACACTCATGTTTATTTCGTTTCATCTTTGGGGTCATAACCTGTGTATCCTTTTCTTATGTCTTCCCTAGCTTTCTTATAGGCTCGTGAAGGAGTCCACAATGTGCCATTGCAAGAGTTGAGTTTATTCAAAGTATCTTTGAGTTTTCTAACCTTCTCCTCAATTTCTTTGTAAGTAGAGACTTTGGGATCGACATCAAGCAAATATAATGCTTCATTGTGAAGAGAAAGATAATCTCGTCCAGCTTCATAATGTTGAGATGCGAGTTCACCAGGGCTTACAACTGTAAAGACTGCGATGAGAAAGGTAGATGCTAATGCAGTTATGCCACCAACATTTAATGCAACATACTCTCCAAAATAAATGGAATACGCAGCTATCGCGCCTAGTAATGTTGCTACAATTCCCGTTACATAATGCAGTATTCTAAAGAAAGCTCCCGTATTAAAATGCCTTCTTGCGGAATAGTTGCTATCGATTTCAATTCTCCTTGCTGCATTAATCAATCCGCTCTTCAATTCATCCACATCAGTCTCAGAGCTCATTGTCTTCTCCCCCTAGAAATTCTCTGTACAGTTTATTGCTCTCTATTTCGTCACCCTTTCTTGCTTTCTTTTCTGCTTGTCTGAGTATTTTTGTTGATTTTTGTGAATTTGCAATGACTTTCCTCCTCTTTTCATCAGTGAGATAACCATCTGCCTTTTCGCCATAGACAGGATCCCTTACGTGACGTTTAAGGTACCATGGAATTCTTTCAAAAAATTCACCAATATTGACTTTGTGTGAATTTTCTCCATCTTTTGGTTTATTGCTTTTAAAGTAATCATAAGTCATACAATCAATATGGTGAGAAGTGAGATACCCTCCATTTCTTTGATTCCAGTTCTTTACCATCATTGCAAGTTCGCTAAGTTTGTTGTCATTTTTCTTATCCAAATTTTTGAAGAGCCTATTTGAAAGTCTTGGGTTTGTCTTGATCCATTTCTGTTCTCCCGAAGTATCAGGTATAGCATGGCCACCATCGTTTCTTGCGAAAGAGGGTATCACGTCAGCTTTTTGATTTCTGACTTCAACAGTCACAACGTTCCTGTCAATATGCATTTCCACATTCTTGAATCTAGGATCTTTTTGCAAGGTTCTTTTCGTCTTCTCCAAGGCGTTTCTGGGTCCATTTTCTTGCTCCAACCATTCTCCATGTTCCTTTTCGTCAAGTTCCACCATTATGTCGATATCATTTCCGCTTCTTTTTTTGATCTGGGTATTCTTGGCAGTAGATCCAATAACACTGACCTTCTTCACTTTCATATCTTGCGACAGTGATTCACTAATTTCGTTCTTGAGGTTATTCAGATGAAACCTTTCATTATTAGAGACTCGGATCTTTCTGATATGAACATCGAATATATTGTTGACCGAATCATTAGATTTCTTCGATTCCTTGGAATGGGATATTACAGAGGAAAAACCTCCTTGACTATACCCTCCACCTTTGTAAGTCCTAAAGAGATGTCCTGTACCCCCGCTTCCCCCCATTTAGTATACCTCTTTTGAAAGAATTTCATCTTCGAACTTTAGGATAGTTTGGCGAACATTTCCTTGCTCGTTGAACTGCTTTTGCCAATTCAGATATTCAATTCTCGCTTGTTCAGGAGTCAGATTGTTTAATTTACTGCCTCTAATCCACCTTTCCCCCGCAAAAGCCTTGACTTCAGGAGGTATGTCTCGTACCCTTAAAGGAGACTGATATCCTATTAACATCAGATAATCTGGGTGGCAGCAGTAGATTATGCGTCTTATATGTTCAACCATTAATTTATCATTTTTCCCATTATGACTGCCAAAATATTGTTTGACATAGAAAGCAAAATGATTAATTCCGATATTCTTAAACGGTGAAATAGACCTCGTCCATTCACGTTCATTTATTCCCTTAACCAGAGGAATAACACCTATTGAAAAATCTTTTACCCCTTCAATGAAACTCAAAGTATCTTCTACCACTGCATCTATGAACCATTCCCGTCCCTCATCGCAGTCTTCATAATAGGTCGGGTAGTCACAGGGGATATGCCATGCAGGTTTAAATTTCGTAATCACTTCTATCTCATTCTCAACAGTAAAATTGCACAGGATGTTGTCATGTATGGTAGAAGTAGTAATAATATTACCATAGGGATAAATCTCACGTGCGGTGAGACCTTTGTCAGTCAACCTTTTTACAACATCTAGATTCAACATAATATACGCTATGTCAAACGTTGTTGATAGGAAATTCAAGTGTTTCTTTGACGTCTCAATTCTCGGAATTGGCCCAATTGGCAAGGAGACAGGCTTCAATTTGCTACAACTATTAGAGGGGCAATCAGTTGACGTCTTTTTGATGTTATAGTTACTTGTATTCAAGAGGTTACCATTCAAGAATGAAGAAATGGGGCCTCTATAGTAAGAATCTTCTTTTTCTGCATCTCCATTTAAGGCATTAGAAGTTTCCTGTTCGACTTTTTGCATGATTATTTCGCATTTTACTATATGTATTAAACTCTTTTCATTTAGTAAAATTAATATCATTAATTAGCTTAACCACTTAAGTAATGATTAAAGGAGTAAGTCTTAGAATTCATATTGCCCCAGCAGGTTATGAAATTGATCGCATAACTATTCCCGCGCTTAATATGAAGGCAGATAGAGTTTGGTTACTAACTTTCGGTGATAAAGATAAAGATGATGCAAAGTCATTTAGAGAGGAAGTGGAAAAGTTTCTCGCCAAACAAAGTATAGAAACCAAGGTAAAAGAATGCAATATAATTGATCTATACGATGTCTTGCGGGCTATGAGAGAAATAATTGAGGCAGAGAAAGCCAATGATATTTTCATAAATGTTGCTTCAGGGTCAAAAATCGAAGCAATAGCTGGGATGTTAACTGCTAGTATATTCAGGGAACTTACCAAAATAACCCCTTATTACGCTGTCCCTGAAAAATACAAAGTAAAACATGAAATCGGGGAGCCTATTTCTACCGGTTTAAAGAGCATTGAATTTCTACCAGAATACCACATAGAACAACCTAAATCTGAGCAAATAAAGCTACTTTATCTAATTAATAAGCAAGGGGGGAAAATGAAGAAGAAGCGACTTATGGAAGTTGCTGTTGAGAATGAATTGATATTTTCTAACGGAGAAAACAAAGTTCAAGCTTACTATGCCAGCTTAAATACTAATTACCTCGAGAAGATGGAAAAATGGAAACTTATAGAGGAAGTTAAAAGTGGGGGGAGGTCAAAAGAAATTCAGATCACAAAAGCAGGAAAAGATATGTTAAAATTTCTTGGTCCTATCGAATAAAGCATTCAAGGCTAAGCTCCGGTCTAATTAATGGGAAAATAAATATATAGGCGATGCTCAACAAAACTTGAACTGTTTCCAGCAATACTATAAAATTTTTCCTAATTGGAACTGTATTGAGTAATTATCCATAAGCCACTGTATTACTTCTCAGATAATCGTAATACAGCACTTTCAGTCCTATTTCCTGTATTATGCATTCAAGCTCTCTGGCCTTGATGACTTCGCCCATGACTCTTTTCAGACCTGAGAAATATATCTCAACTATTCATCTTCTACCATAGTTATGGATCCTCCCCAAATTCTCTTCTCCAACTTTACGGATCTGTCTTGCTG
Source organism: Thermoplasmata archaeon (assembly GCA_021806345.1). Next base: position 4,338 of record JAJZXP010000156.1, read on the forward strand.
TACTATGTCTGAGAAGGATGATTGCATTGGTACCATTTGCATCAAGGATGTTAAATATCTTTCTGGAATCATATGCCTTGTCTGAAAATTGACCTGCACCATCACAGAACTGGAACACTATGATAATAATATTATAGAGAAGAACAGATACAATGAACATAACAGAAAAATGGAAATTTCCTCAATTCTTGAATAAAATTCGATCATCACAAAGGTCCACTCGCTTTTTGACACACTCATTTCATTGACTGAAATCACCATTTTCTCCCACCCACCTGTTGGACTAGTTCGACAGCGTTAATAACCTTCTCATTGAAGATTTAATGCTGGTGCGGGAGTTGGATACAAAGAATCCCGTGTCGTTCATGGCTACAAAGATCAGTGCAAGGGCTGAGGAAACGAGCAACATGAAGAATGCACAGGTATTCAACATAAGCTACAAGCCGGGAGAAATACTCATAAGGTTTGAGCTGGAAGGGATAACAGATGATCTGGCAGATTACATGAATCTGGGTTTACCAAGGCACATCATCATCTATGGTTCAAGGGATCTGGGAAAACGATCAGTGGCCTCATTATGGCAAAGGCTCTCAGGGACACGAAGTCCGTCCCGTACTTCTAAGTTAACGTGAGAGGGAATCCGACTTCTACGAAAATCTATCGGAACATTGCCCGCATGTTCGGCAAGGGGCATGAGGTGGAAGAGATGAAGAACAGAAGCGATGAGATGCTTTCCGACAGGTCTCTTGTGGTATTGGACGAGGTTGACTTTCTGCAGGATTACGACATCCTCTAGCACATAACAAGACACACAAAGGCGAACCTCATCCTGCTAACGCAGAAAGTCTACTGGTACAAGAACATGAATGATGAGAACGTTTAGAGCTCATTGCAACCTGATCATATCTTATCCCATGAATACAGCACGGAGGAGATTCGTGAGATATTGAGGATGAGAGCAAAGGAGGGCCTGAATGAATATGGCAATGAGTCCCCGGGCCTATTGTCTGCACTTCTCGTAAGGGACTACAGGAGTGACGCAAGGATCGGAATAAAGGCTCTGGAAACCCTTGGCAGAAGCAATAGATGGGACGAAGGCTCGATCAAGACAGCACTGAAGCAGGCCTAGGTGGAGGTTGAAGGCGAAACGCTCAAGAACCTTGGAGATCGGGACCCGCTGATACTTGCAGCACTAGTCAAGAATCAGGATACGAACAGGGCGTATTCTGAAGGGTCGGCATCTATTCATTTATTGCTCAGGAGAGTGAGCAAGTTAACGTTCTTCCAGAGCGTCAATTATTTGCAGAACCTTGACCTTATCACGCTGATCAAGAAGAAGATAGACAGATATTATACAATGGAGTCGCAAATATTATTATCGGATGCTTCTATTGTATCTGGAGAGCTTAGAAAGAGGCTTTAGTTAGCACTCAATATTGTGGTGTTTTACATGGTTGATACGTTGAATGAAAAAAGTGATCTAACTAAGAGAAGTGGAAATGGACAAAGGAAATCACTAATTGAAGAGCTGCCAAGAATAGTAGAGAGAGGAAAAAAAGAGGCTCAAAGAATCCTTGATGGACTTTCTAAAACACAAAGAATAACTCTTCAGACCAATGAATTGGTCCTGCCGACCAAGGCCATCGGAGGATTAACCAAGTTCACGGGTCAAGATGTAAAGACAGATAACAACAGCGAGTTTCTTAATAGGCTCATATACGGTGATAATCTGCTTGCGATGCAGGCACTTCTGGCTGGGGACCCAGACACAGGACTCCCCTCAATGAGGGGCAAAATAGACCTGATTTATATTGACCCTCCTTTTGACAGCAAGGCAGACTATAGAACAAAAATACATCTTCCATCGGTGGACATTGAACAAAAACTTTCGGTTATAGAACAGTTCGCTTACTCTGATACTTGGAAGGACGGGACAAAGTCTTACTTGGAAATGATTGTTCCAAGACTGATTTTTATTAGAGAACTTATGAGTGAGAAAGGGTCTATTTACTTTCACATTGACTGGCATGTAGGACACTACATTAAAGTTATTATGGACTCCATATTTGGCAGGGAAAACTTCAGAAACGAGATAATACTCAAACGAATCACAAAAAACCTAAGCAATCAATTTGAAACTATCAAAAGTCTTCCGCAAGGGTCAGACTACTTACTTCACTACACTAAGAATCAGGAAACTAAATTCAGGCCATTAAGAGTGGAAAAGACGGTTATAAAAAACCCCGAAGGCTATTGGAAAGATTTCTGGAACAATGCAGACAGACCAACTATGAGATACGAGATATTAGGAGTTACTCCTTCTACTGGTCAATGGAAGTGGATGGAGGAAAAGGCTATCAAGGCCGTAGAAAACTATGAAAGGTATGTGTCGGATTTTTCTGAAAGGATCTCATTATACGAATATTGGCAGCATAATCCTGAATTGAAATTCATCAGAAAATCCCCTACGGGCAAGATTGAGCATTGGATATCTCCCGACCAAACTATGATTAAAAGCGACTTATGGGATGATATTCAAGCTCAGGCGGCCACTCCATTATATGATACTGAAAAGAGTGAAAAATTGTTAGAAAGGATTGTAAATTACGCGTCGAGTCCAAATTCTGTGGTTGCAGATTTCTTTGCAGGATCTGGTACAACTGGCGCTGTTGCAGAAAGACTTGGAAGGAAATGGATTATGTGTGACCTAGGTAAACCTGCAAATATGATCTCGCGAAAGCGTCTTATAGACCAAAATGCAAAACCATTCCTCTACCAATCAATTGGAGACTACCAGAAAGAACAGTTTGAAAGATCGCAATTCAGGCGTATAGGAGACCTTGCCCATGTGGTGATTAACCTATACGGTGCACTTCCTTTTCCGATGCAAGAAAGTAATCCCACTAATATTGGTTACATAAAACAGAGTAAGACATTGGTGTTCGTAGACTCCCCCACAAAAATTACAGGTTATGCTACACTCAAAAGGGCTCAGGAGCTCAGAGCATCCTTTGTGGGAGGGTGGAATAAAATAGTTGTTCTGGGTTGGAACTTCGAAACGGACGTTGGCAAAATCATAGACAGCTTGAATGACGATAACCTCGAAGTGTTGGTGATTCCTCCAGACTTGTTGGAGAAGTTAAAGCACAAGGCTGACTACGAGAAACTCATAAAAGAAGGAAGCGTGAGGTTCAGTTCTTTGCAATACCTCACTGTCAAACCAGTTATCAAAAAAATAGCAGACGACAATGAGGAGGAGTTGACAATTGAACTTGAAAATTATGTTCTTCTGTCCCCAGATGCATTACCACTTGACAAAGCAGACAAGGACAAGCTTGAAAAGATCATTGAGGAAGATCCCTTGAGTCTCGTCGAGTACTGGAGTATCGATCCGGAATATGATGGGGAAGTTTTCAAGAGCAAATGGCAGGATTACAGGGAAAACCATGAAGGTACATCGAAAATCGACAGGAAAGTGAAGCTGCTTGTCCCCCGCGTTAATGGGATCAGAAAGGTCTGCGTGAAAGCTGTCGACGTATTCGGGTTTGAAAGCGTGGCGATTAAAGAGGTAAGCTGATGGTAAACATAAAGTCCCTTGGCACCAAGGATATCCCGTTAAAACTTGCGAAAAGAATTACCGAAGAAACCGCCGCGTTGTGGAAATCCGGAGACTACATGCAAAAAGTCACACCAATAACACAGGAACTTCTGAAATTCTGGGATCCAAACGGTATTTTCGCCGATGAAAGAAACATTAACTTTCATGTGGGCCAATGGCAAGCCATTCTGAATGTGATTTACGTCCATGAGATTCTCAAACTTAAGAGTGTTGGAGAAATCTACACTCAAATCTATCCTGAGTTGTTGACTCAGATGGACCTGCTCGATCTGAAGCGGGATAAATACGAGCATCCGAAGTATTGCGTTAAGATGGCAACCGGGACTGGCAAGACTTGGGTCCTTGATGCATTGCTGATCTGGCAATATCTAAATTCAAAGTACGAGGAAAGCGAAAGTGGTGAGTATTCTAAGAATTTCCTCCTGGTTGCTCCGGGAATCATTGTCTATGAAAGGTTGTTGGATGCTTTTCTTGGAAAAAGAAGAGAAGATGGAACCAGAGATTTTGAGCAGTCTGATTTCTGGAAATTTGAAAAGCTCTTTATTCCTCCGGCACGCAAGGACGAGATCTTTGGATTTATTCAGGGCTGTGTATCACAGAAGGAAGAAATCGGCAAGAAGGTGACAGGTGACGGCTTGATCGCAATAACCAATTGGCACCTGCTGACAGAGGATGAGGAGGCTATTGACACCGAATCACCATTGGACAGGCCAGATATAACGGTGAATGAGCTACTGCCGATTACACCGGGGAATTCACAGGGACACTCGCTGGAAGAACTGGACAATCAATATCTCAGGGGCCAGGAACTGGATTACCTAGCCAATTTACCCAGTCTAGTAGTTTTCAATGACGAAGCCCACCACCTTGGAGAGATGAAGAAATCGGATGAAATCGTGGAGAAGAAATGGCAGGAAGCACTTGACAAGATATCAGAGAACAAGAAGAGCCGCTTCATTCAAGTTGATTTTTCTGCAACTCCCTATGTGGTAACAGGAAGCGGCCAGAGCAGGGTACAGAATCACTTTCCGCATATTGTGGCCAACTTCGAACTAGTGGATGCCATAAAGAAAGGGCTTGTGAAAACCGTTGCAATTGACAAGAGAAAGGAGTTCGGTGCCATACCTCTGGAAGACCTGGAATTTAAAGCGGAACGAGAGGGCAGGCAGGTGTCAACTCTTTCTGATGGTCAGAAACTGATGCTGAGGGCTGGAATGAAGAAACTCAACATACTGGAGCAGGAATTCACAAAGCTTGATCCAACAAAATACCCGAAGATGCTTGTCGTTTGTGAAGATACTAAGGTAGTGCCTCTTGTTGTGGCTTTTATGATGCAGGAGGGCTATTCTCAGGATGAGATAATGGAGATTCATTCCACCAAGAAAGGAGACGTCAGTGAAGAGGAGTGGAAGGCAATAGAGCAGAGATTGTTTGACATAGACCGGCACGAGAAACCAAAGGTGATAGTTTCTGTCCTGATGCTCAGAGAAGGATTTGACGTAAACAACATATGCGTGATAGTCCCTCTCAGATCCGCATCCTCTTACGTTCTTCTGGAACAACTAATAGGAAGGGGCCTGAGGCTGATGTGGCGTGGACCAGACTACGATGATATAAGAGCAGAAAACCGGGAAAAACTCCTGGTGAAGAAGGAAGAGCCGGACAGTTATATCGACATATTGAGTGTGGTCGAGCATCCAAACTTTATCGAGTATTACGAAAGAGTCCTTGCGGGAATGGTCGGCAAAGTTGGAGAAGAGCCAGCGAAGACAAAGGTTGTTGGTGACCTGATCAGGGTGGGACTCAAACCAAACTATAAAGATTATGACCTTTTCTGGATCATAATATTGCAGGAAAAGGAAGAAGAACTGGCGGTTCCTGACTTCTCTATCGAGAAACTTGCACCGTTCCCCATGAAACTGGAAGAACTGAGACCTTTGATAAAGAACAAGGGAGACACCTTTTACAGCGAAGAACTCACAGTCAAGACAACTTTTGGAGAATACACAGTCACTGCTGATATATTCACGGCCAAGAGCTATAATTCATTCATCCAGAAGGTGGTAAATGCAGTCTCGGTGATCCATGTCAATGCTAAAGGAAGAAAGCAGAGAGATTTCCCGGTGATGCAGGTGAATTCAGCGTTAATCGCCAAGCTCACGGATGAGTACATAAGACACAAGCTGTTCGGAGAGGAGTTTGATCCTCTCGAGGACAACAACTGGCGCATCCTGTTGATAACACAGCAGAGCATAATCAAGCACATCGTCAGTAACATTGCCCAGGCCGTATACGATTCCATGAAGAGCCTCAAGGTGAGCGAGGCAAGGATCGTGAAGAAGTATTTCTCAGAAGTTCCAGAAATAAGGGTAAGAGAAACTTACACGATTAGCGCTGCAAAAAACATTTACGAAAAGATTGCGTATCCGTCCCACAGCGGCGGTTTTGAGAAGAACTTCATCGAGTTCATAGATGCAGACTCAAAAGTAAAGTCATTTGTGAAGATAAACGAATACTACAACGATTTCGCTAACATTATCTATATCCGGGACGACGGACTGTTGGCACATTACTACCCTGATTTTATTATCAGGGCATGCGACCAGATTTATCTGGTTGAGACAAAATCTGAAAGAGATATGAGCAACAAGAACGTGCAAAATAAGAGGCTGGCAGCAATAGATTGGATAGACAAGGTTAATGAACTGGAGCCCCGAGAGAGGATGAACTGTAACTGGAGCTATGTGTTGCTCAGCCAGAACACATTCGAGCAGATGAAGAAGCAGGGAGCCACCACTTGCGAGATACTGGAATATGCCAAACTTACAAAGGCAAAGGTGAGAGGTACGCTGGGAGATTACATGGGCTTTAAGGACTATTGATGGCAAAGTATAGGTTAGTATTTATGAGCTACACTGTCGAATCCACGGAAACATTCGAAAAGGAATTCTCTAAGAATCATAAGGATAAAAAAGAGTGGCTGCAACACATGGTAGAGAGACTGGAACAGGAGTCGCAGTCAGGGAAGCTATTGAGAGGCAATCTTCACGGATTATAGCAACTCAGAATCGGTCCTTTAAGGGTCTATATGAAATAAACGAAGAGCATAGGAAAGTGACGCTCGGAGCAATCATTCACAAAGATGAAGCGAAGAAGTATTATTAGAGTTCTTTCAAGAACTCTCTAACGTTTCTGACTCTCCCCTTCTCTATGTCCTGCTCGCTCCTTTCCAGTTGATCCATTACATACTCATTCTCAAGAGTTTCAACGGTGGCCTCAAGGCTATCCAGATCCGATTTTGGAATGCTTACAAGCCTTGACTGTTTTGTTGTGGTCATAATATAACTCTATATTCTTTCAGATTTTAATACCTTTTGGTATGCTTCGGCTCAAATTCACCCCGACTTTCAGCCACCCCTCTTTGAACTTTCGCCAATTACCATGTGCCCTTCGCTTCTGGCACATTATTCTCTCCTGCGGAGTGCAATTTAAGGGGATAGGGGAGGGGAATTCTTGACCGCACAATCTCACTACGCTCGGCGCAGGATAATATGAGAGGGGTTCTCGTGCAGTGCTCACTTCAACAATTCACAGACGGATAATGCAAGGCACTGCGACCATACCTTTTGGTAAAAGGTAGGCGAAAATTATTATATTTTCTCAGTCAATTACCACTATGAAATAAATTACATTTCATGAGGAAGTGCAATGAGATGTTTTGTGTGGTTTAAGACCCATGGGCAAGAGAAAATTTACATAAACTTTCAGGCGTCTATTCCTAAGGTTCGTTCCGACATAAATTACGCTTTTAACTTAACCTGCCCCAAGGGAACTACGAATCTCTTCATACAAACAGGGAAGTAAATGCTGAAATGGGATGCAGTTCGCTAGCTGGTGCAGCCATTGGTGGACTTCTCTTCTTGCTCGATCCCATCTTGGGAATTCTTGGTGCAGTACTGGGCGGAACAATTAGTGTATCTGCAGAGAAGGATAACGTTGACAAATTCAATTACTCATAGGTGAAAGTGTGGAAGCTGTATATCTTTGGATAGGTATTTCATCATGCTAATTCCATCCTTCGTATATTTTTACAGATTTGCCCACCTAGTGCCAAGATATCAATTAGCTGATAGCATAGTTATGGCAAATGGTTTTTCCTCTGTCATCTCGTTGTTTTTGTTTGCTTGGAGTTTTCCAGAATTCTTCAGTTTTACACCTCTGTACCCGGGTCCTGCTAAGCTTATCAATTCTGTATTGGTAATATTTTATGGTGCTCACCTTGGAAATAACCTTAGACGAGTTACTCCCGTTCAAGCTAAGAACTAGCCTTGTTTTGACATTAAGCGGTACTTGACCAAAGTTACATGGAGTTAACTCTGTAAATTTGTATTTACCGTAAGTATTTATATATAATGAAGTGATTAAGTAACATGGTTAGAACAGTTCGTCTTGACGACGGAGAGGATCTTCTTCTAAAGCAAACTCAAGAAAGGTTACTGAAGAATGGGATAAGGAATGTAGAGGGGCTTCCCATAACTTGTCCGAAATGTGGAAAAAAGATGTCCGGCGTTTCCATGACCGCTGAACACTGGGAGTGCAATAGCTGCGGATACACGCAAAACGGCATAAAACTAGGATTCGGCGGAACCTTGGCGCTTGGGGCAGTTATTGGCGCAGGCCTTACAGCCCTTCTGTGGTGGCTCAGCGATAGGGAGGAAGATGAGGAATGAATTATGCTTGGGGAAGGATAAAATCTAGATTGGATAAAATAGGGTATCACAAGGATGTGGTAGTTTCTAAGACAGAAACATCGCCTCCCAGTGTTTATGATGGATTTGTTGAATCCATAGGCGAACCTGACCTTCAGACAAGAGACCTCAGAAAAAGGATCAATGGAACGGAAAGCATGCACGTGAAAGAATATGATAACTATTACAAGGTGCATAGAGATAAAGTTGACCCAAAATATGATCCTATTAGTCATTTGATAGAAGATTCACCAGAAGTACCTGCTGGCATTGCTGCGGCTATCTTGTCTGGTTATGGTGCAGGAAAAGCACATTATGAGAACATAAGATACACCTCAGAACATCCTATTCTGGAATCTGCATTGGTAACTCTTGGATCTGGTGCAGGCACGGGAATCTTGACTTATCTAGGGGTTAAGCTCCTCCGAGAACTACTCGAGGAATAATATGTCTAAGTGCATTGAAAGACCAGGAAATAGAACGGTTCTTGGAGGTTTAGCGCAACTTTTGAATTATGAGTGCCCCGTGTGTCACATCACGTACTCTTCGAAAGCGAGCTGCACCAGTCATGTTTATAAAAAACATCGCGAGTGGGCCCACAAAGATACAGAAGATACCCTGAAGAGCTTTGGGGTAGAACTGAATCGACGGGATAGATGAGTTCCGACTCCATATATTAAGCCAGATTTACAATACTTTGGTGATAAGAATTAAGCCCTCAGTTAGTATCTCAGTTCATGGAATTTCAAGATGTCAACGATATAGCAGTATCTGACTTGAAGAAGAAAGGGGTTGGGAAATGTCGTATTTTGCAAGGAACGCTTCTTGATGCAGGAATTTGGACCTTGGTTTACACTTGTGATGCACCTCAAAGACTAGGCAGCCATTTTCATGTCTACCTAGTGGACGATGAAACTGGTCAAATTGTATCTCCCGCCAAGTAAGTGCACGTTATAGGAAGGTATTCCCTTCTATGAAAAAAGTTGATCTGTCTTATGCTGATCTCTCTTCTTCATAAATATTTTTTCCACCTCTTCAAGATCTTTGAATCTTCCTGGGTTCTTTGCCCTCATTGACATGGCCTTCATCTTTCTCTCAGTGAGAGAATCAATGTTATCCTCGAATTCAATATTCCTTGTGAGCATTACATATATGCACTCCAGAAG
>JAJZXP010000044.1 GCA_021806345.1 Thermoplasmata archaeon
TTGGGTTATTTTCCATGTAACTTACTCCCTTTCCTTTCACAGTGTTTGCGATCAGTAGTGTTGGTTTCTCCGTTTCTTCCTTTGCGAATTCCATTGCCTTCCTTATTTCGTTAAAATCATGACCATTGAATTTTAGCACTCTCCAGCCAAATGATTCAACTTTCTTCTCTATGTCTCCCATTGGCATTACATCTTTGGTAAATCCATCAAGCTGTATTTTATTCAAATCAAGGATTACAGTCAAATTGCTAAGCTTATATTTTGAAGCGGCCATAAAGGATTCCCATACACTTCCCTCTTCTATTTCGCCGTCGCCTATAATTGCGTAAGTTCTATATTTTTTATGATCCAGTTTCGCTGTTAGCGCCATACCCACAGCTATACCTATTCCCTGTCCGAGGGACCCTGTCGACGTCTCTATCCCAGGGACTCCACGATGAACATGTCCTTCTAACTTGGAATTAATCTTCCTGAAGTCCTTCAGAAGTTCTATTGGGAAATAACCTCTTAATGCAAGTATACTGTATGCAGCAGGAGACGCGTGTCCTTTGCTCATCACAAGTCTATCTCTGTCAGGATCCTCTGGTCGCTGAGGATCTATATTTAGCTCGCTAAAATAGAGATACGTCAAAACGTCAATTATGCTCAAAGAACCTCCAGGATGTCCACTTTGAGCTGACCACACCATCTCAACGATCAACTTCCGCGCCTGCTTTGAGATATTAAAAAGAGCTTCATTATCCCTTATCTTGTCACCTGTTTGAATAGGGGGGGTGCCATCCATTTCTATAATCCTTCCTAAATCAATATTCACAATGGTGTTAAAATCTTTATTCTTTTTCATTCTATTTTGAAATCACTGTTTTTTCTAATAACTTCTTCTCCCTCAGGAATTATCCCGGTTGCAAAAAATACTATCTTAACTTTGCCCCTATAGGAATCGTCAGTTTCCTGTCTCACAATGATGTTGCAAGCAGGAGAGACCTTTTGTTTCATAAACATAACCGCCCTTTCTCTCTCTTCAACAGTCAAGGTGTCATCACCTGAAATACTTAGAAGAATTCCTTTTGCTTTTGAAATGTCTGCAGAATTGAAAGGGGAATCCATGGCCTGTTCACAAGCTTCCAACACCCTCTGGTCTTCTGAAGAGTCGGAAAGTCCAACACCGAAAATGCCGTATCCTCCCAATTCTAAAATCTTCTCAAGATCTGAAAGTTCAGTATTAACCCTGGCACTCTTGGAAACGGTCTCGATCAGGCCTTCGATAGCCTTCATCATAACAGAATCTGCAAATTCCAGAGCTAGATTAAACATCTCCTTCGGTGCGTATTTTCTAATTCTATCATTTTCAAATAAAATTATTGAGTCACAAAACTGATACATCTCCGACCTGCCTCGGATAGCATTTTCCTTCCTTTTCTTTCCTTCACTTTCAAGTGGCATTGATGCTATTGCAAGAACTATCGCCTTTCTTTCTTTTGCTTTCATCGCCAAATAGGGAGACGATCCTGTCCCAGTTCCCCCACCAAGTCCAGTCACAATTATGGCAATTTTCACTCGGTCCAAACTCTTTTCAATCTCGGTCTGTGCTTCTCTGGCGGCTTCGTTTCCAACTTGCGGATCTGCTCCAGCTCCTCTTCCCTTTGTCCTTTGCTTTCCAAGAATTATTTTTTCAGGAACATTGATCTGGTTCAAATGATATACATCAGTGTTTGCGGCAACCAAGGAGATTTCACAGTAAGGAGAATTAAAATTTCTATTGACCATTCGTTTAATGGTATTTGACCCAGCTCCGCCCATACCAAATATCTTTATTCTAAGCTTGTTAGCCTCAACGAGGGCCTCTAATTTATCGCGACTGATTCCATAGGATTCTTCTTCTTCCTCATCAAATGGAGGACTTGATACCATACATAATAATCCTTTCAAAATATTTAACCTATTGAGTTAACATGGTTGAAAGTTTTCATTTAATGATAAGAAATTATTAAATTCTACTACGTGTTATTTTAATTACTAAAAATATTATTGAAATTATAAAAAAAATAAAAGAATAAACTAAATATGTAAAAAAATAAATTAAATAAAATCGATTGGAGATGCTAAAAATTACGGCATCTCAAGGATATAGTATCTGTTAGAGCCTGCATTTTACGGGGTTTTAAACATTTTTTTTCTCATGATATATAAGTTTATTTCCAAAATGCTTATTTGAAATACCAATCTAATGATCTTATGGAAAATTCTGGTTTAGAACGGAAAAGATTAATAAGGAAGCCCAGACTAAAAAAAGAACTAGGATTTTATGAGTTACTTGTCCTTGGAATCGCTGGATCACTGGGAAACGGAGCATTATTTGGCACGATCGCAATGGTCGCTGGATCGGGTCCTAGTGCCATTGTTGCGTTTGTATTTGGTGCTTTTATTTATCTCTTAGTTGCATTTACTTATGTTGAATTGAGTAGAGTGTACCCAGAAGCAGGTGGACCCACACGCTACAGTATTTACACGCATGGTCGCTGGACAAATCTAATCAATTCTATGGCCGACATTCTGTGGTATCTCTTCATTCCACCCATTGAAGTAGTGGCAATTCTTATTGGTTCTGGATATTTTCTTCCAAATGTTTTTGTCAGTAATCTTGGATATCCCACTTTATATGGTGCATTGCTGGGTGTTGCGCTGTTATTAACATTTATTCCAATTAATTACTTCGGAATAAAGCAATTCGGAAAAACTAGTAACTGGATTGGGGTTGTTAAACTTGTATTCTATATAGCAATGGTTATTGGTCTCATAGGTTTCGTGTTCAACATTAAGAATTTAATGTCCTATGGTTTCTTCACCGGAAAGGAGCATTTTGTTTCTTTCCTTTCAATAATGCCTCTCGCTATGTATGACTTTGGAGCAACAAGAGTAATTCCAGATTTAGCTGAAGAGACAAGGCACACCAAAGACTTAACCAAAGCCATGATCTTCACTGTAATAGTTGAATCCCTTATCTATGTTGGAGTAGCATTCGCAGTCATAATGGGATTTCACTGGAGTTCATTTGGTATCACACCTGGAAATTTCAGCTCTCTGTCAAGCTCTTCCGCCCTTACAGGATTAAATCCATTTTTTGTGTTTGCACACCGGTCTGGTTTTTACTGGATTTTTTTGGCCGCCTTGGTAACTGGCTTTATGGCCCCATATGTTACAGGTTACATTTATGCAGGAAGTGGTGCAAGGGTAATGATGGCAATAGGAAGATCGGGGTTCATCAGCAAGAAATTAAGTAAAATCGACTTGAAGCACTCGATTCCTCTCGTTGCACTTGTAACCTTTACAATGATTGGAGCAATAATTGTGTTCCTTTCTGCCCCTGTCCCATCAATATACAGTTTCATAGATGACGCTTCAGCGGCTGGATATCTGGGACTGGCAATCACTCCGATAGCATTAATGGTGTCGAGAAGGCAGGGTGTCACTAAAAACGAGCAGAGGATTAAGGGAATGTGGCTTATTGCGCCCCTCAGTGTGGGTCTAAGCTCTCTTATTCCCTTCTGGGCAGGGTGGCCATCCGAACCATATGCCGTGTTCTTAATGTTTGTAGGGTGCGTCCTGATAGGAATTGGATCGAAGGTTAAGATCGGAGCCAAAAATGCAATCTGGTATGTAATCTATATTCTTTTCATAACACTTATGACACTTATAGGCTCGGACGGTTATTCCGGTGTTATCACATACATCAATCTACACCCATTAGGATTGCCTCTCATTCTGTCATTGAAAACTCCTAGTTATATCGGAACTCTAGTTCCATTCCAATATGCAACATTAATGGTTTTCGCGATCTCAATGGCAATTTTCTATCCTTGGGGGGTTATTTCAGGTTTCAAGAAGCAATTTGACCACCCTGAGTTCACCAGACCGGTACTTGATGAACTCAGAATATCCATGAGAGAAGATTTCGATCTGGTTGAAGGAAAATAATTAAACTCATTCCATAAAACAAGTTTTTTAAAAATTAATGTTTATATTAAATACTATTGAAAATAATTTTTATTAGGAAAGTATCGACTCGATATCTGACAATTTAGGAGAGACAATGAATATGAATCAGCTTCAACTCAGAAAATTAAGGCTACTAGGGACTGAAAGTAGAACTGATATAAATACGAATTTTTGTTTAACAATCATTTGTGAATTTTCATCATTGTAACAAACGTTTGGCATTCAAGACAAAATTTATAACCGTTAAAAGATATTCACACATGAGCGATCACGTGAAGTTAGGATTAGGTAAAGTAATTTCATTTACCTAATTTTCAAACAATTAGGATGATAAGTATGGATTTAGAGAGCAACAAAAATGAAAACGAAATAACCAAAGGAAAATTCAAAAGAACTATCGGAAAAAACTTGACTTACTTACTCTTTGCGATCCCGGCCCTTATTTACGTAATTAGTCTATCGATTTTACCTGCAATCACGGTAGTTTATGACAGTTTTAGAAATTCTAATGGTTTTACATTAGCAAATTATTTAGCCCTTCCAAGTTATGGTCTTTATGGAGCAATTATCAATACTTTGATAGTCAGTGTAGGTGCATTACTGATACAATTAACAATAGCACTTGCAATTGCAATGGTTTTGGTGAAACCCTTTCAAGGGAAAAAATTCTTCTCGGCGATAATCATAATTCCCCTTGGAATATCGACAGTTGTAAGCGCATTTGTTTTCTCACTGATTTTTCAAGCAGTTGGTGGCTATGCCAATTCATTTTTAATTACATTTGGACTTAGGCCAGTGGATTGGTTTAGCTCAAGTTATTCGGCTTTAGGAGTAGTGATGATTTCTGACTTTTGGAAAAATACTCCCTTAGTCGCACTAATTCTTTATGGAGGTCTTTCTTCTCTGCCTCCAACTTTGTTTGAAGCAGCTTCTGTAGACGGTGCAGGACCTATAAGAAGGTTTATCCATATTACTTTGCCAAATCTAGCACCAATTCTTTCAATCGCAATGTTAGTGAGAGGGGTAAGTGAATTTAACATATTTGCGATGCCACTTGTGATAGTAGGTTACCACCCACTGATCATGAACACTTTAATTTATGAAAATTATTCATCATTAGCCACAAGGAATATATCATATGCAGGGGCGACTGTGCTTCTTGCCATCATTATGGTTTATTCTGTATTCGTAGTCAAACTGGGAGGTGCAAATCAGCATGTCAAATAATAGAACTTGGCCGATTTATGTTACGGTTGTAATCCTCGCCCTTATATTTTTCTACCCATTGTGGATTTTAACAATTATTGTGGTGCAACCGGCAGCACTGACCTTTTCTAAAATATATCCGGGGCAGATACCTCTTGCATTCACACTCTACAATATTGTTTCATCATTTAAGGAAGTGGATCTTACAGGGCCACTTTTAAGAAGTTTGGAAGTTGCATTTCTTGTTGGGGGTATATCCATTGGGCTGGGTGTTCCTGCCGGGTACGGACTGTCCAAACTGACAAACAGAATTTCAAACAAACTGATACTATTTCTCTTTATAATTAATATGATGCCAGGTTTGGTTATTGCAATACCAATTTCAGAGTACTTCCTTCACGCGAATTTAGATAACACTGTGTTAGGAGTGGCACTTGCACAGGAGCTTGTTGTGTTACCATTGTCTGTATTCATAATGCTTAGCGGGTTCAGAAGTTTGCCCAATGATCTTGAATATCAGGCAAGAGTGGATGGGGCTACCTTTAAAAATGTATTCATAAATATCTTGTTGCCTCTAATCAGGGTTCCGATATTGGTTGCATTTTTGCTTGCTTGGATGACGTCTTGGGATGAATTTACATACGCAGTTATTATAGCACCCATTGCACCTTCCAGATCAACATTTCCAGTAACTCTCTACGATTATGTTTCAAGAAATCTTCCACTGGAATCGGCCACATTTGCTCTGGTTGCAACAATACCTGTGGTAATTTTAGCAATATTCTTGCAAAAGTACCTAAAGGGACAGTATCTATCAGGAGGTTTAATAGGATGACAGAAATAAAAATGAAATATGAAGGAGTTTACAAATTATACGGAAATAAAAGGGTTTTAAACAATTTAAATTTGGAAGTTGAAGAGGGAGAGTTCCTGGTAATTTTGG
Source organism: Thermoplasmata archaeon (assembly GCA_021806345.1). The sequence continues at coordinate 6,146 of JAJZXP010000044.1, forward strand.
GACCCTCAGGTATGGGTAAAAGCACTCTGCTTAGGACAACGGTTGGAATAGAAGACCTCACTGCAGGAAAAATAATTCTTGATGGAAAAGATATTTCCAAACTTCCCACGGATAAAAGAAACATAGCAATGGTGTTCCAGAATTATGCCCTTTATCCAAATATGAATGTTAGGAAAAATATTGAATTTCCTTTAAAGATGGCAAGACTGCCGAGGGAATCTATTGATAAAAAAGTTGCATCGATTGCAGAGGTATTGAAAATTGCTGACATCATCGACAGGCCGATAACGCAGATCAGTGGTGGTCAGAAGCAGAGGGTAGCACTGGCCCGTTGTCTGGTAAGAGAACCAAAAATTTTCCTACTTGATGAACCCCTTTCGAACCTTGATGCAAGAGTGAGATATGTAGCAAGAACCGAATTAAAGAAAATTCAAAAGGAACTTGGGTATACTTTCATATATGTTACTCACGATCAGATTGAGGCAAATTCACTGTCAGACAGGGTTGGCGTCCTTAAGGACGGCAAACTGGAGCAGATAGGAAATTATGATGAAATACTGAATGAACCCGTAAGCTCTTGGCTTGGAGATTTCGTTGGTGAATACCCAATGAATTTTATCGATGGAGACTTTCTGGATATGCCCGGCAAAATAATAGGCTTCAGGGAATACTGGATAAGGGAAGGCAAAAAAATTGAGGTTAACGTGGACGCAAGTCTGACTTCGGAAGGATCGTACTACCTGCAGTGCTCAGTAGGAGAAAAGCAGAACATAGGGGATTCAAGGCTGAGCAAAATTCTAGTGATCAAATCGCACAAGAATTATGAGACTGGGGAAACCTGCAGCTTTGACCTTAACCAATACAATATTTATGACAGTGAAGGCAGACTTGAAAAGATTGTGAAATAATAAGGATAGAAATATCTCAGGTCAGGAAACATTAGACCTTCAACCAATCTATTTTAAAAGCCCCTTATTTATACGCAGTCACAGTAGATTATTTAAAATGATTAATACGACTTATTTCTGGACACATCAAGGATTCTTGATTCGAGGCCGATAATCTTTCCAACGTTAACAAATATGTGTACATTCTGTACTTATGGCCATTTTCCAAAAATAAAAAAAAATATTTTAAAATGCCCAAATTACTTTGAAAAATTTTAAAAAAATAAAGATTTAGGGATTATCCCTCTATTGGAGCGTAGTTCCCTGCTGTGTAGTTAGCAGCAACCTGACTGTTGTAGAGACTTGTCAAGTAGGATACCATGTTAGAATTACAGGTTGAGAGGAACGAAGGTATTTTACTCTGTGACATGTGGTCCTCCACGATTTTTGTCCATGCATTATCCATCATAGTCTGCCATTGTGAAATCCAAGCTACAGGGCTTCTAAGAAATACTCCGCCATTTATTGCTTTGAGTGATTCATTTGCGACTGTGTCAGTAGAGTTGTAGGCGCTCATTCCAAGTTTTGTCAGATTCACAGATCCTGGCCACTGGTAATACATCATCGAGTATGAATTCGAGGCCAGTCCAGTGTATGTTGCCCAGTATGAGGTTGTATAGTCTGGTGAGAAGTATGCGCTTAGGTTTTCAATGTAACTCATAGCTTGAATATCACCAGTATCATTGAACACCATTGGATTTCCTCCGAATTGCACCATCCACTGATATAACTCTGTTGGAGTGCTTCCTCCACCATGACCCTGGAAGTTGATTTCTCCAACGCCGTATTTCTGGTCCAAAATCTTTGCATCTGCATACAACTGTGTGTATGTAGTAGGAACTTTTGTTATTCCTGCTCCCTGCAGTGCTGTATAATCTACCCAAACCAGTGGGATGTTCACAAGTTGTGTCAGGAAATACACTCCACCGAACACCTGCGTTTCGTAGTTGTTCAATGATGTTATAGCAGAAATTGTTCCCTGCCCGCCGGTTATCTTAGACGACATTGCTGTTATGTCCGCCAAAAATCCGTCGTAGAAAAGAACTCCTACGTCCAGATTATCTATTGTCATAACGACATTTGCATGTGAACCGCCTGTTACCAATGATGAGACCTCCTCTACTATTGAAGGTGCTGTGATGAAACTTATCTGTACGTTGATGTTTGGATAGGCTTTCTCAAAGTTTGAGATTACAGAGTTCATATACGGTTCATCTGCAGCCGATATACTGGTGTAATATTCCACGGTAACAGTACTGTTTGATGCACTGTACAAAGTGGGCACAGAGGTACTTGGGCTTGTTGTGTAAGCTCCGTTATCTACTGGCAGAAAACCAGTTGCTGCTTCACATGCCTTCTGAATCGCAGGATTTAGAAGATATGCCATTAACTGTGCAGCTGCGTGAGGATGTGCAGCGCCTTTCATTTCAGCAATCACACAACCTCCCAAAAGGTGGTCGGAATTTTTGGGGCCGCTTACTCCCGTATACACATACAAAACATTTGCCTTGCCGGTCGATGGCTTAACTAAATTGTGATAGTCGAGTCCCACAAAGGATCCGACTAAAGCTACCACCACTACAATAGCGACAATGGCAATCAAACCATTCTTACTCTTTTTAGGAGTATCTACTGGGGTTTCCATTTTAGATCAATTATAACATGGAAAAAATCATATAAAAACATTTTTCATAATATATTAATACTAGATTTTCTAGTATAATTTTCAAAACAATTTAAACTTAAGTTCCTGCCCAATTGAACTGTTGTATTTTGAAACCCGATTTAGCCTGACAGCCGATCGTATCAATCCAAGATGACTGAGTGCCTGGGGAAAATTCCCGATCAATTCACCAGTGTTAAATTCAACTTCTTCCGAGAGAAGTCCTACATGGTTAGAGTGAGATAATAGTTTATCCATAGTGCTCTTGGCTTTCTTTATCCTGCCCATTAGTACCAGATCCTCAATATACCAGAATGATAGGAGCAAGAATGCATTGTCGGGAGAGTTAAAATTATCCATTATGTTGTATCTTTTAAATAAGTAATTGTCCACCATTAAATCTTTCTCAATTCTGTCAATCGTGCCAATCATTCTTGGATCTGAAGGAGGAAGAAATCCAAGCAAGGGGAGTCGCAAGAGAGAAGCATCCACTATTTTAGATCCATAATGCTGTGTAAACGAGTTTAGTTCCTCATCATACGCATTTTTTATTATATCATTTCTGATATATTCCTCTTCAGTTTTCCATTTGGCTATAGGACCGCTTAATCCAAGCTCTTTAGATAGTTCAATTCCTCTTTTAAATGCGGACCAGGCAATCGCTTTGCTATAGGTGTAGTGAAGGGGTTGAGTTCTAAATTCCCATATACTGGAATCTCCATTTTTCCAGAGATCAGATAATTTTGCAAGTATGGAAGTTACAAAATCCCAAAGATAGGAATTTACGGGACCACCAGCCTTTGCCAGATGGTATATTGCATTGATTAGACTTCCATATTCATCTATCTGCAATTGAACCGATGCAGCATTACCCACTCTAACCGGACTCGATTTTCTGTAACCTTCATAGGGTATTTCTATTTCCTCGAGAGAATCGTTAGAATTTATCGGGTAGATTGTTTTAAGGTCCCCATCCATTTTGACCCTTTCCATAACATCATACAAGAATTTGACCGCCTCATCCTTGTATCCAAGCATCGACAATGATTCTATGGCATATGAAACATCCCTTACCCAACAAAATCTATAATCATAATTTCTGTCTCCCCCAATAGATTCTGGAAGGCTGGATGTAGGTGCTGCAACCATTAAGCCTGTTGGGTCATAGACTAATCCCTTAAGTACCAGAGCGGAGCGAATAACTTCATTATTATGTAATATAGGAAAATTTCCCTTTCCAACCCAATCTTTTTGATATCTTATCGTCTGCTCCAATAGCTGGAAAGATTTGTAATCAGATGTTCTCATTACGTGTTTCATTCCGTAAAACAACACTATCCATCCACTGATTTTCTCTTCTGATGAAAAGTCTGAAATCAACTTGTTATTCTTGATATTAAATCTGAAATCAGAACTTATACCAACGGTTTCTGAATTATTCGAACTGAAAACATACCCGAATTTGTGCTTTTCGAGAGAGATATTCTCTTTGGAGAAGTGAAACGCAAGATCAATTTCAGAATAGATGCTTTCCCCCTCTTCCTGAATTTCTACATATCTATGTATTTCAGGAGAATTAAGAGTTGAATATTGAGAAGATGGGATAAAATCAGTAATTCTCATGATTATCTGTTCGTTTCTTTTGAATTCGGTGACGAGTACATTTGTACTGTCTATGTAATATTGAGCCACGAATACATTTGAAATATTTGCTGGTCTCAATATGAATCTTCCCCCTTTTTTATGGTCAAGTATGGAGTCAAACACAGGATCAGAATTGAAGTCCGGCAGACACGCCCAGTCAATTGTGCCTGACATCCCGACTAAAGCTGCTGTTCTGTTACTCGCGATCATCCCATGTTCAGAAATATTCAGATATTCCTTTCTGTTTGCCTCTTCTAGTGAGATATAATTTTTAATCATTGATTTAGCACCACGTAGAGCAACTTTGTTATAATTTTTATCTTAAACTTTCCTTTTAATTTGAAAAATTTTAATCGGTTCCTTTTAAAATTCAAGACTACTTCCCTCTTCACTATTAAAAATCGAGTACTTCAAAGCACTTCTATCAATTTTTTCAAAGAAATTCATCAATTTTCTTAAACGGGAAATTTCTTTATTGTCTATAAATCTATTTTTCTACTTTCTTGCTAATATAGTCTTAATATCTGACGCCCAGAGATGAGCCCTGCATACTGTGATTTCTAAATTGTTAACATATAATTTGGAGGTTTCCAGAGACGTCTTTTTAAAAGATAATTCTTCAATCAAATTGAGTGGTATGGAGAATGCCCTTTCCATTCCTTTTCTGGGAGTAAATTTCAATTCCCCATAAGTCAGTTTTAAGACACCCTTAGCGCTTTCAAGAAATGCTAGATCAGTTCTGACTACAACTTCCTCCATCTCCTGCTCACCACTTCTGTCATTCATTCAACTTTTCCTCTTCAACCAGGTTAACGTATTTTCCGGCTCTTTTAGCAATATCCGGTTTCTTTATCACAATATTCACCGCGTAAGACAGTGCAAATATTAGGTAGATAATTGAAGCAATAACTGCTTCTGTAATGGGAAACACCGGGGGATAAAGAGATTCGAACAGTACGTAAACAAAAATTACAGTTGCGACTACTGGAAGGGCATAATGCTCAGTTATATGAACAAAATTGTAAATCCCAACGTGTTTTTCTTTTAATCTATAGAACAGTGTAATCACACTGGTATTAAGCAACACATGGGTAATTATCAAACCGAACAATGCAACAGTTGTCAGAAAATCAAATGTTTCAGTAAGAGTGATGTACACTCTCGGGTCTGTGGCTGCAATTGTGAAAAAGGATGATATATTGTTTCCAAGTGATACATTTATCAAAAACGTTGTTCCAATTGCCAGCATAGATGCCACCGTTCCAATAAATAAAAGAGCCTTATGTGGGGTCACATATTTTTCATGAAGTTGGGAAAAGTATGACGGTAACACCCCATCCCTTCCCATTGCGAAATAGACTCTTCCCGCATTGGACTGCATTGCGACTGAATCCGAAAATGCAGAGTTAAACGCTACCAGTGAGAGCATAATCCCTCCAGCAATTCCTGTATATGCGGTTGCAACTATTATACCTGGTATATTCGCTTGGGCAAATTCTGACATTAAGGAAACCCCCCATCCCACGGTTAGGGCATAAGCAACTTCAGTCAGTACAACTCCTACAATGATAAGCCCAAAAACCAGACTTTTTGTTATTGCCCTGCTGTTGACCGCCTCCTCACCGAGTGGAGCAGATCCACCATAACCTATAAAACTGGTCAGTCCGAAAATCATTCCCAGACCAAGACCGCTTAACGGTCCACCGACTTTATTAAAAACTGCTGACTTTGTAAATGGGTTGAATACCGCAAGAGTATTATCCTTTGCTTCAAAAATAATCACCGCAGAAAGAACTCCGAGGAATATTACTTCAAAGAAAGCTGCAATCCTGACGTATTTCATTTGAGGACGAATTCCGAAGATTGAAAGCAAGATTGGAGCAACTATAAAAAAAAGTATAAAAGGAATCCATATCCATCCGGGCAATGCAATATTTGCAAAGTATTCTAGAACACCTGGAAGTACAACACCAGCCACATAAACCGGAATGGCGGCTGTACTAGCAATCTGATACATCACATACAGGAGCCCGCTTGTAATTGCAGGTGTTGGACCAAATGCTGTTCCAATGTAGCCATAATATCCACCTGCACTGGCATGCCTCCTGGATAAATGGTAGAGAGTGTTCACCTCCAGAAACATGGTTAGAGTTGCTATCAGGAAAGCCAGTGGTGTTAAAAAGAAGGCAAATGCAGCAGCAGAAGTGATGAAAGCAACAGTGTCACATGCAGGGGCCATAGCTGCGATTTCTTCAGCCACAGCTCCCCAAACTCCAACCTCTGATCTTCTTAGTCTATTATTGTCCACTCAATTCACTCCATTAGCATTGATAATATGAAATTAGTATTTTACTAATATATATAAAAGTTACTTATTTTCTTCGTGAAATTGAGTTATTTCCCTTCCATGTGGACATTTTTCCGGTTTACCTAATTTTTCAAACATTTTATCTACTGCAATGTGATCAATTTGAAAGTCAATCGTTTCTGATAGCAGGCATGCCTTGTCAACATCCATTCCATATTTTACCATTAGGGTTTCCAGAATTCTGTGGTTTTCCTCAATTTCGTGGAATATGTTAACTCCGTTTTTTGTCAGAATTATCATTCCTTTCCTGTGTTCTAGTACTTTTTTTGTTTCTAATCTTTTTACCAGATTCAGGGCAGTGGGGGGCCTAATTTCCATGGTCTCAGATAAGTCAATCAACCTATTGGGGAATGAGCCGCCAGTACTCTTTCCGAGGACAACCACGCAATCTCTTTCTTTTTTAGTAAGCTGTCTCATCTTTATCTCTTAGTATTATGCTAATTTAATTTTTCTATTTAAATTTTCAGTATGGTATTGCGAGGCTAAGAAAACTTGTACAGTTCAGTTTTGTTAAATGAAGCATTTAATCTTACTTTTCACAATTCGGTCCTCGGAACTCACTATAGTTTTGATTTGCTTTGTTTCTATGGAAATTTGGAGGTTTTCGAAGATTTCACTCAACTTAGCAACATATCCGATATAATGGGTTTCAAGTTGACATCCTATTTGCTGATCTGAATTCCCACCCAGTCTTTTGATTCGAACTTGAGTTTCGGGATAACTTTTTTGGCAAATTTCACACTGAAGCAATAGAAGACTGAGGAAACTAATTATTTTACCCAAATTATGTCGGTACGGGTTCACGTATCCTTCCTGGATATGGTATCCCTATCTTTTTAAGTTGTTTACCTGCACCTGTGGATTCTGACCTGAGTGTTATGGCCCCTTCGTCTATTTTCATAGGGGTCACCTTGAGAACTGACAGTATATCTGCCATTGCTGATACAGTTCTGACATACTCTCCATCCCAAGGGATTGGAGGTTCTAAGGTCGCTGTCGTTCATAGCGTTGCCTCTTTGTGGGTATCAGTGCTCCCCTTGCATACATCCCTGTCTATATGCAATCGATCTATGCCTT